>DASVCN010000032.1 GCA_036381595.1 Trueperaceae bacterium
GGGAGAAGATCGGGGTTCTGTATGGGAATCCGGAGACGACTCCTGGTGGTCGGGCGCTCAAGTTCTATGCGAGCGTGCGGATGGAGGTTCGTCGTAAGGGTGATGTGAAGGTTGGGGCCGAGAAGGTCGGTAACCGCACCAGGGTGAAGGTGACCAAGAACAAGGTTGCTCCTCCGTTCCGTGAGGCGGAGGTGGAGATCATGTTCGGTCGGGGTATCGACAAGTTGGGTGACCTGATCAACATCGCTACCGACCTGGATGTGGTGCAGAAGAGCGGTAGTTGGTACTCGTACGGTGAGGAGCGCCTGGGCCAGGGTAAGGAGAAGGCGGCGGAGGCGCTGACCGAACGACCGGAGCTGATACCCGAGATACGCCAGAAGGTGATCGAAGCCATCAGGGCCGGCGCGGAGGGCACAGCGCGGCGTACGAAGGTCGGCGCCACGGGTGAGGACGAATGAGCGCCCTCCTTTGGCTCCTGCTGGTCGTCGCGGCCGGCGCCGGCGGTTTCGGGCTCGGAACTGCGCTCAAGCGCCGGGCCGATCAGGGCGTGCTGGAGCAGGCGCGAGCCGAGGCAGCGCGCATCCGCCAGCAGGCTGAGGTCGAGGCGAAGCGGGTCGTCGACCGGGCCGAGAACGAAGCCCGCGAGGTCGTGAACGCGGAGAGGAAGCGACTCGCCCAGGAGGAAGACCGGCTGCGCCAGCAGCTCAAGGCCGACGCCGAACGGCAGCAGCAGGTCGCCCAGGCCGAGATCACCCGCAGCCGCGAGGAGCTCGAGCGCGCCAGGGAGGACCTGCGGGAAGCTCGTGAGGAGCTCAAGCGAGACCGCGACAAGGTCGAGCAGCTCGAGGAAAGGCTCAACCGGCGGGGTGAACAGCAGGATGCCCGGGCGCTGCGGCTCGACGAGACCGAGGAGAAATTGAACGCGCGCGGCGACGAGCTGCGCGCTCGCGAAGATGCGCTCGGTGAGAGGGAGGCCCAGGTCGAGGCCGAACTGCACCAGGTCGCGATGCTCAGCAAGGAGCAGGCCACCGAGATGATCCTCGGCCGGCTCGAGAAGGAGCTGGAGCGGGAGAAGGCGGTACGGGTACGGGCCGCTCTGGACAAAGCCGACGCCGAGGCGAAGCGCAGGAGCTTCGACGTGATCGCCCAGGCGATCCAACGCAGCGCGTCCGAGGTGTCCGCCGCGATCGCGGTGTCGGTAGTGCCCATCCCCAGCGACAACATGAAGGGGCGCATCATCGGCCGCGAAGGCCGCAACATCAGGGCCTTCGAGAGCCTGACCGGCGTCGACCTGATCATCGACGACACGCCGGAGGCCGTGCTGCTCTCCTCCTTCAACCCGATCCGGCGGGAGGTCGCCATGATCGCCCTCACCGAGTTGGTCGCCGACGGCAGGATCCACCCTGCCCGCATCGAAGAGGTCGTCCAGAAGGCGCAGCAGGAGATGCAGGGCTACATCCGCGAGAAGGGTGATGAGGCCGCGCTCGAGGCCAACGTGGTCGGTATAAAGGCCGGCCTCGTCCAACTACTCGGGCGGATGCACTTCCGCACCTCGTACGGCCAGAACGTCCTCAAACACTCGGTGCAGGTGGCCCACCTCTCCGGCATCATCGCCTCGGAACTGGGCCTCGACGAGGCGCTCGCCCGCCGCGCCGGTCTGCTCCACGATGTCGGCAAATCGATAGACCGCGAGATCGAGGGTACCCACACCGAGATCGGCGCCAACCTGGGCCGCCGCTTCGGCGAGCCTCGCGAGGTCATCGACGCCATCGCCCACCACCACGACCTCGACCAGGCCGAGACCCTCTACCCGGTGATAGTCCAGTCGGCAGATGCCATCTCGGCGGCCAGGCCCGGGGCCAGGCGAGAGACGCTGGAGAGCTACCTCAAGCGCCTCGAGGGGCTGGAGAACATCGCTACCTCATTCCCCGGCGTCGAGAAGAGCTATGCCATCCAGGCGGGTCGAGAGATCCGCATCATTGTCGAGCCCGACAAGATCGATGACGCTTCGGCGGTGCTGCTGGCCCGGGACATCGCCAACCGCATAGAGCAGGACATGGAGTACCCGGGACAGGTACAGGTGACGGTCGTGCGCGAGTCGCGCGCCGTCGAGTACGCACGCTAGCAGCAGGGCGCCGGCGCGGGCCGGGGCAGCGGAAGCGAAGAACGAGGCAGGGCCCTTCATCGAGGTGTGGAGGGCCCTCCGCTGTCGTTCCGGATCCGCGACCTTGACAAGCAAAATGCGTGTATATACACTTCGACCTCATGAGTCCGGACGCGGCGATCGTAGTTCAGGGGCTGACGAAGTCGTTCCGCAAGGTCGAGGTGCTCGAAGGGATCGATCTGACCGTCGAACGCGGTAAGATGCTGGCCCTGTTGGGTCCGAACGGCGCCGGTAAGACGACGATCGTGAGGATCCTCTCGACCCTGCTGAAGCCCGACTCCGGAACGGCGAGCGTCAACGGCTTCGACGTCGTCAAGGACGCAGGGAAGGTACGGAGCACCATCGGTCTCACCGGTCAGTACGCCGCCGTCGACGAACTCCTCTCCGGCCGACGCAACCTCGAGATGATGGGACGGCTCTACCACCTGAGCATCCGGGACAGCAGGCGCCGCGCTGAAGAGCTCCTCTCGCAGTTCGACCTCGCAGATGCTGCCGAAAGGCCCGTCAAGACCTACTCCGGTGGCATGAGACGACGACTGGACCTGGCGGCTAGCCTGGTCGCCGTGCCCCCCGTCGTGTTCCTCGACGAACCCACGACCGGTCTGGACCCGCGGAGCCGGCTCGCCATGTGGGAGGTGATCGGAAGGCTGATGGAGTTCGGCGTCACGATCCTCCTCACGACCCAATACCTGGAGGAGGCGGACAGGCTCGCCGATCGGATAGCGGTCCTCGACCGCGGGAAGATAATCGCCGAGGGCACCGGCGACCAGCTGAAGGCCCAGTTCGGTTCGGAGCGGGTAGAGATGGTCGTCGCCGCCGACAGCGACTTCGAACTGGCACACCGCATCATCTGCGCACAGGGGGGCGAAGTCTCGGCCTCGACGGAGGAACGTCGCGTGAGCGTGGCTACCGACGGCAGCGTCCGAGCGGTGAAGCGGATCCTCGATCCCCTTTACGATGCCGGCATCGAGCTCGATCGCCTGTCGGTCCACAAACCGACTCTCGATGATGTGTTCCTCCACCTGACAGGCCGGCAGGCGAGCAGTCAGAACCCGCAACAGGACAGGACTCATGCTGCAGCGGAGTGACGTGAACCCCGAGATCGCGATGGGGGCGGGTGACCGGAGCGAGGTAACCGCGGCGCACCACTCCCGACTCTTCTGGGCGTTCTCCGATACCTGGGTCCTCATCCTGCGGAGTCTCGAGCACATCTTCCGGCATATCGATCAGCTACTTGGGCTCACTATCCAGCCGATAATGTTCCTGCTCCTCTTCCGCTACGTCTTCGGAGGGGCGATCGAGACCGGCGGCGTCGAGTACGTGAACTTCCTGGTGGCCGGGATCCTCGTGCAGATGGCGGCATTCGGCGCTACGACGACCTCCTACTCGGTAGCAACTGACCTCACCAAGGGGATCATCGACCGCTTCAAATCGCTGCCGATGACCAGCTCCGCGGTGTTGACCGGCCACGTCGTCGCGGACCTGGTGCGCAATACCCTCTCCTCGGTCATCATGATCGTCGTCGCTCTGTTCGTCGGTTTTCGGCCCGTCGCCTCGCTTCTCGACTGGCTCGTGATACTGGGTATCCTCCTTCTGTTCACGCTCGCGATATCGTGGCTGTCGGCGATCCTGGCGCTCCTGGCGAAGAGCGTCGAGTCGGTGCAGTGGATGACGTTCCTGATCATCTTCCCGCTCACCTTCGCCAGCGCCGCCTTCGTCCCAACCGACACCATGCCTTACGCGCTACGGGTGTTCGCCGAGAACCAGCCGGTCACTCACGTAATCGAGGCGATCCGGGCGTTGATGATCGGTGCTCCCGTCGGTGACCACCTCTGGCTGTCCGCGCTCTGGTCGGTCACCATAACCATCGTCGCTGTACCGGTTGCCGGCTACCTCTTCCGCCACGGCACGTTGTCGCGCTGAGGCGGCGCTGACCTTGGGTATACTCTGCGGTGGTCCGCCGCCGCGGATCACCCGGTTCCGATGTTGTCTTGCGAGGTACTGATGCAGCAGCCGCCGATATCGTCACGCCCCCACCTCCCCTTACTGATGTGATAGGCGAACGCGTCAAGCTCTTCACCGGTACAGCCACGCCCGACCTGGCCAGAGCTGTTGCCAAACATCTCGGTCAGGAGTTGAGCCACGGCGTGGTGTCGCAGTTCCCCGACGGTGAGACGCGCATCCAGATCGAGGAGTCGATACGCGGTTCCGACTGCTACATCATCCAGTCGACCTGCAACCCGGTCAACCACAACATCATGGAGTTGCTGGTCCTCATCGATGCCCTCCGGCGCGCCTCTGCCTGGCGGATCAACGCGGTCATCCCCTATTTCGGCTACGCCCGTCAGGACAAGAAGGTCCAGGCCCGGGAACCGGTGACGGCGAAGCTGGTGGCCAACATGCTGGAAACGGCCGGCATCGACAGGGTGATAACGGTCGACCTGCACGCCGGCCAGATCCAGGGTTTCTTCGACGTCCCCGTCGACCACCTCACGGCGCTCGATATCCTGGCCGACCACCTGGCAACGATCGGCCTGGATGGTCATGTGGTCGTCTCTCCCGACATCGGCCGCGCTACCGAGGCGAGGCGCCTGGCCAATACTCTGAACCTGCCCCTGGCCATGCTGTACAAGCGACGCACTTCACCCACCGAGACAGAGGTGACCCACGTCATCGGCGAGGTTTCCGGGATGCGTCCCATCCTAGTCGACGACATGATCTCGACGGCCGGCACGATGAGCCGCGGCATAGACGCGCTGCTACGGTTGGGTGCGATACCCGAGGTCACGGTGGCCGCCACTCACGCGGTCTTCACGCCACCGGCGCTCGAACGGCTCTCGGTCGAACCGATAAAGAAGGTCTGCGTCACCGACACCATCCCTTTCGTCGGCGACTTCGACCGGATCGAGGTCCTCTCGGTCGCCCCGTTGCTCGCCAAGGCGATACGGAACGTGCACGAACACGAGTCGGTGAGTTCGCTCTTCAGGAACTGAGCGACCGCGGGAGAGGGCCGGCAGCCTTTCCGAGGTCTGCTGGACACGACGGGGCGCCACCTAGTATGCTTTCCCGTTGGTAACGTCGACTGCACGAGTCGGGTCGCCGCAACGGTGGGGAAGCCGCTCCGTACAGGTGACCACACAGGAGGAACGATGAAACTCTCAGCCCAGAAACGCGACGGCCAGGACGCCCGCAGCCTGAGGCGCGCCGGCCAGCTGCCGGGCATCATGTACAACAAGCAGGTGAACGTGCCGGTGAGCATGGACCGGCGGGAGTTCGACAAGGTCTTCCGCAGCCAGGGAACCTCGCATGTGATCGACCTGGACATCGACGGGAAGAGCCACGAGGTGCTGGTCAAGGCGGTGCAGATGCACAAGCGGCGCCGCGAGCCGCAGCACGTCGACTTCTACGCCGTCACGGCCGGCCAGGAAGTCGACGTCTACGTCCACCTGGACTTCGTGGGCACGCCGGTTGGCGTCCGCGAGGGAGGCCAGTTGGACGTTCAGCGCCGCGAGGTGCAGATCCGGATCCTGCCGCGCCACATCCCTGAGAAGGTCGAGGTGGACGTGACCGGGCTCGAGATCAACCACTCGATCCACGTCGCCGACGTCGTCGCCCTGCTCCCCAAGCAAGCGACTCTGCTGACCGATCCGGAACTGACCGTGATCACCGTCCTCCCGCCCAAGCTGGTGGAAGAGGAGGAGACCGTGGCTGCCGAAGAGGCCGAAGCGGAGCCCGAAGTCATCGGCCGCGACGAGGACGAGGAAGAGGAAGCCGAGGAGTAACCGCTCGGGCCGATACCGGAACGAGAGTAGAAGCGAAGAGCGCGCGGCGGTGGTAACCATCCACCGCCGTCGTTCATGAGGCAGGAGGAGGCCCTTGAAGCTGATAGCCGGACTGGGCAACCCGGGCATCCGCTACGGGAACACCCGTCACAACATGGGCTACCTCGTCGTCGACGAGCTCGCCCGACGTCACGACCTCCGCTTCCGCAAGGGACGCCTGGGGGACTCGTGCCGACTCGGTCAGGTCACCCTCTTCAAACCGTCGACCTACATGAACTCTTCCGGCACGGCGGTTCAGAGCGCCCTGACCTCGGTTGGAGCGCAACCGGGCGAGCTGTTGGTGGTCCACGACGATCTCGACATGCCGTTGGGCAGGCTCAGGTTCAAACGCGGAGGGGGCGCCGGCGGTCAGAGGGGCGTCCAGGACGTAATAGCCCTGGTCGGACCGGAGTTCTGGCGACTGAAACTGGGTATCTCGCGGCCCCCTACGGGTTGGAAGACCGAGAACTGGGTGCTGAGCCGCTTCCGCCCCGAGGAGGCCGAGCTACTGAGCCGGGTCGTAATCGCCGCTGCCACCGCCCTCGACCAGGCCCTCGAACAGGGTATCGAGTCTGCCATGAACGACACCAACGGACTCGATCTCGCGCTGGAGAGCCAGTAGTCGGGTGTCGAGGTCGACCTGCCGGCTCGACCAGCCGCCGGGCAACTGCCTGAGTATCGCCTGACCGTCGTAGTCCGCGTCCAGCGGACCCGTCACCCTGGTGGCGAAACGCCGCGCCGAGTCGCCGCGCAGCCGGTCTCCCAGTTGCAGGTAGCCCATGTCCAGCAACCGCTCCTGACCCGCTTCCGAAAGGAAGGTGTCGACGAACGAGACGAGCGGCCGCAGGACCTCCGAATCCGCTCCCGCGGCTCCTGCAGCCACGTAGAGGAAGAGCGGCCTGAGGAAAGGCCAGCGAGTCAACACCGACCCTGTCGAGTCGGGGTCGACGCAACCGTCGCCGTTGTCGATGGGCACCGCCCTAAGTCCCGATCCCGCCAGTTCCAGCTGAGGTCGGCCGAAGAACGAAACAGCAGCGGGGTGCGAAGCGGTAAGCTGCGCCAGCCTGCGGTCATCCTCACTGGGGAAGTAGTCGGTTCTCATGGTCGTGTCCGAGCCGAGCACCTTTCGCTTCCAGTAGTCGTAGGTCCCGCTCGCCACCCCGGGTGCGTAGAAAGCTATCTCCTGATCGGGCCATTCGCTTCTGAGGTCGGACCACGTTTCCACCTGTTCGGGTCCGCCGCTCCAGAGCCGCCGCACCTCGGCTACGGTCAGGCACTCCACCCACTCGTTGTCTTCAGGCACGACCAGGACGACGGCGTCGAGCGCCACCGGGAACACCAGGTACTCGACCCCGTTCTCGCGGCAGGCCCGCTCCTCATCGTCCGTGGCCAGCCTGCTGGCCCCGACGATCTCGATCGCGCCCTTGCAGAAGAGCTCGAATCCGCCTCCGGTGCCCGCGAAGCTCGCTTCGATGTGGCCGGCGGGCAACGCCTCGCTCAGCTGAGCCGCGAACTCGGCAGAAGCTGGATAGAGGGTGGAAGAACCGCCTACCCGCAGATCCTGAGCGCTAACGTAGGCGAGCGAGTAGAACGCCAGTAGCGCAGCTCCGATCCTGCCAACCGCCCCCATGAGGCAAGGGTAGCGAGGCGTGAGGGCCTATCCGGGGCGAGCGTCACCGGAGTCGGGCCGGCCGGCAGGCAGAAGAGGGCCGGTTTCGCTACAGAACTAGCCCAGGCGCTCGAGACTGCGGCGCAGACCATCGATCACGTTCTGCGCTTCGGCCAGTCTGCGCCGCTCCTCCTCGACGACGTCGGCGGGTGCCTTCTCGACGAAGCCCGGGTTGCCCAGCTTCCGCTGGCTCTTCGATACCTGGCCCTCGAGGTCAGCGAGGCGTTTCTCCTGACGCGCCCGCCACTCCTCCACGTCGACGAGACCCGCCAGCGGCATCTGGATCTCCAAGCTCGCCAGGGGCTGCACGAGAGCGGCGCCGGACGCCGGCTCGGTCAGGAGCTCTGCTCGAGCGACGCTCTCGAATACTTCGCGGTTCGCCGCGAGCACCGACGCGCCCTCGCCCGTGGCGTGGATCGGCACCACCTGAGCCGGCTGCAGATTGGCCTCGCTGCGTAGGTTGCGAACCGCTCCGACCGCCTCCTGGAGCAGCCCGAAGTCGCGTTCGGCGTCCTCGTCCCGTAACTCTTCGTTCGCCTGCGGCCAGCTCGCCAGGGCTATCTGTTCGTCGTGGCCCAGAGTCTCCCACAATTCGCTGGTGATGAACGGGACGAGCGGGTGCAGGAGCCGCAGCAGTGCTTCCAGCGCGTGGCGCAGCGTCCAGCGGCTGCGAGCGTCGCCTTCCTTCAGTGCCGGCTTGCTCGCCTCGAGATACCAGTCGCAGAACTCGGACCAAACGAACTCGTAGGCGGCGCGGTTCGCCAGACCGAGGTCGAATGCCTCCAGGTGCCTGGTCATCTCCTCGGTCGCCCTCTGCAGCCGGCTCAGGATCCAGCGATCGGCCAGCCGCTGCGGGGGACCGGGGTCCTCTGCCCCCGCCAGGTTCATGAGGGCGAATCGGGTAGCGTTCCACAGCTTGTTGTTGAAGTTGCGGCCCATCTCCACACGGCGCTCGTCCCACCTGATGTCCTGGCCGCCGGTGGAGGCGCGGGTGGTGGCGAAGCGAAGAGCATCGGCGCCGTACTGCTCGATCACATCGAGTGGATCGATGCCGTTCCCCTTCGACTTCGACATCTTCTGCCCCTCGGCGTCCAGCACCAGACCGTGCAGCATGATGTGGCGGAAAGGTGCCTCGCCGGTGAAGTGGTAACCGGCCAGCTGCATCTTGGTGACCCAGAAGAAGAGGATGTCGTAGCCGGTCACCAGTACCGAGGTCGGGTAGAACTTGCGGTAGAAGGGGTCTTCCACGTCGGGCCAGCCGAGCGTGGAGAAGGGCCAGAGGTTCGAGGAGAACCAGGTGTCGAAGACGTCGGGATCCTGGGTGAGCGACTTGCCCGCGTTCTCGGGCAGGTCGGGCGGGTCGGTGTAGGGGTCGTCGCGGCTGGGGACGTAGACGTTCTCCTCCTCGTCGTACCAGGCCGGGATCTGGTGCCCCCACCAGAGTTGCCGCGAGATGTTCCAGTCGCGCAAGTTCCCCAGCCAATCCCGGTTGACCTTCTCGTAGCGCTCGGGATGGAGCCGCATCTCGCCCCGGTCGAGCCCCTCGAGCACCTCGGGCGCGACCTCGCCCATCCGGAAGAACCACTGGGTGCTGAGGATCGGCTCGACCGGCTCCTTGGTCCGTTCTGAGAGGCCGATGGGGATGGTGTAATCACGCTCCTCGACGAGGGTCTGCTCGAGCCTCAGCGCATCTACCACCGCTTCCCGCGCTTCGAAGCGGTCGAGGCCCCGGAACTGCTCGGGAACCAGGTCGCCGCTCAGTCTGGCGTCGAGGTCGATCACACTGGGCCGGGCGAGGCCATGCCTCTCCCCTATCTCGAAGTCGGTCGGGTCGTGAGCGGGCGTGATCTTCAGGGCCCCGGTGCCGAACTCCATCTCGACCGCCTCATCGGCGATGATCGGGACCCACCGGTCGGTGAGCGGAATCCTGACCTTCATGCCCACGAGCGGGCGGTAGCGGTCGTCGTCCGGATGTACCGCGACCGCCTGGTCGGCGAAGATGGTCTCGGGCCGCACCGTGGCGATGAGTATCTGCCCCTCGCCTTCGAACTGGTAGGCCAGGGTGTAGAGCTTGCCCGGGCGGTCCTCCCGGTCCACCTCCAGATCGCTCAGGGTAGTCTGGCTCACCGGGTCCCAGTTGACGATCCGCTCTCCCCGGTAGACGAGCCCCTGGTGATAGAGCTCGACGAACTGCTTGCGCACCGCTTTCGAGAGACCTTCGTCCATCGTGAAGCGGGTACGGGTCCAGTCGGCAGAGATGCCCAGGCGCTGCAGCTGCCGGATGATGATGTCGCCATAGGTTTGCTTCCACCGCCAGACACGCTCGACGAACTCGTCGCGGCCCAGCTCCTGCCGACTCGTTCCCTCGGCGCGCAACGCCTTCTCCACCTGCACCTGGGTGCTGATCCCGGCATGGTCGGTGCCCGGCTGGAAGAGCGCCTCGTAGCCCTGCATCCGCTTGAAGCGGATGAGGGTGTCGATGATGGCGTTGTCGAAGGCGTGGCCCAGGTGGAGGTTGCCTGTCACGTTGGGAGGCGGGATGACGATGGTGAACGGTTCCCGGTCGCTATGGGGATCAGCGGTGAAGGGCTCCTGGGCCCAGTACCTGACCCACTTGTCCTCGACCGCGGTCGGGTCGTAACGACTAGCCAACTCTCGCTTCATCGCCGTGTCGGCGTTCCCAGCCATGAGAAAACCTCCTCCGCCGGAAGCCGTTCGAGGCTCCCAATCTGCGGACGAGGCCAGTTGCCCCGCGGTACCACCGCAGTTCCCCTCTCGTACATGCGAGGGGCACTCGTTAGGTCGCGCTCTCGGGGCGACTGCCGGAGGTTCTACTCGAAGCTCCGCTTGCAGCGGGGCTCCTTTCTTCCTCGTTGCGCGCGGGGCTCCGCGCGCCGGGCGACGTTCACCGGCTTTTCTCCGCCTCGGCTCTCAGCGCGCCACCAGGGCTCTCTTCGGAGAAAGGAGTCGGCTACTCTTCCCGCTTCGCAGACCAGCTGGCCGGCGAATAGGCAGAGTCTAGCAGGGGCCAGAGGGCAGAGCAAGACGGTGCGGATGGCCAAGAACCCGGGTGTAAGGGCCAGTGCAGAGCGGGCTCGAGCGCCCGGTTGACGCGCAGGCCAGCGGCAACCACCAGCGCGTCGATGACCGCCGAGAGGAGGGCAGAAACCGCGAGACCCACCAGGGGCAGCCGCATAGGCTCCAGCCCGTGCTTCCAGGCGGCGGCGTAGACGACGGCGAAGGGAGCAGCCGGAGGCCCCTGCCAGTTGCGGCGCGGAGCCTTCGAGATTCGCCTGCCACTCGTGCTCCTGGCTCGCGTGGCCAGCGACCGGCGAGTCAAGCCACTGACCGAGGCGACAGGTCGTGAAGGACCTGCTAGACCACAGGCAGACTCATCATCGATTGCACGCTCAGCCGTCCGGCCATCGCCCTGGCGGCGCGTCGCAGCTCGAGCGCGCTGGGGTTGTCGGGCTGGCTCATCACCAGCGGCATGCCGCCGTCGCCCGACTCGCGGAGCGCTCTGGTGATCGGTATCTGGCCCAGAAGCGCGAGCTTCTCCTTCTCCGCGAAGGCCGCGGCCCCGCCCTCGCCGAAGATCGGGTCGCGGGTTCCGTCGGGAAGCTGGTAGTAGCTCATGTTCTCGACCACGCCGAGAACCGGCACGTGGGTCTTGCGCAGCATCGTGTAGGCGCGGCGGACGTCCATCAAAGCCACATCCTGCGGCGTAGTCACGAGAACGGCGCCGCTAACCGTCACCAGTTGCGCCAGCGAGAGCTGCACGTCGCCGGTGCCGGGCGGCAGGTCGACGACCAGGTAGTCGAGGTCCCCCCAGACCGTCTGCTTGAGCATCTGGGTGAGGGTGCCGTGGAGGATAGGTCCGCGCCAGGTGAGCGCCTGGCCATCCTCGACGAGGTTGGCGATGGAGATCAGCTTCACCCCGTGGTTGCGTAGCGGGATGATGTTCTTCTCGTCGTCGGCCATCAGTCGCTTGCCTTCGACGCCGAACATCCGCGCCTGGCTGGGGCCGTAGATGTCTGCGTCGAGCAGGCCCACGGACGCACCCTCGAGCACCAGCGAGGCGGCCAGGTTGGCGGCGACGGTCGACTTGCCCACGCCGCCTTTGCCGGAACCGACCGCGACGATGTTGCGCACGCCAGGCAACGCCTCCTGCTCGCTACCCCGCACCTGCGAGCCGAAGGTGAGCTCCACCGCCGCGACACCCTCGAGCGGTTCGACAGCGCGACGCACATCGGCCTCGATCTTGCCCTTCATGGGACACGCAGGAGTGGTCAGGTTTATCTTCAGCGAGACGCGGCCGTCCTGTGCCGAAACTTTCTCGACCATCCCCAGGCTGACCAGATCCTGGTGGAGCTCCGGATCGTGGACGCTCTTGAGCGCCTCGAGAACTCGATCTTCCAAGGGGGTACTCATCGATTCCAGAGTAGCAAGGTATGGATTATGGCGGCAACTGGCGGTGAGGCGGGACCGAAACTACCGGCGAACGGCATCACCGCCGCGACGGTGTCCTCGAACGGGGATCAGCTGCGCGAGGAACCGGTGTCGGCGCCTGCGCGAGGCCGGGATATACTCGGGCGCGTGAGATCGCGACCGTACCGGCGAGTTGGGCTCGATCGCCGTGGCCGCCGGGGAGGGCAGGAGTGAACGGTCCCGACCGTTACAGGACGCTGGCCGGAAGAGCGACCGATGCGGCCGATGGCGGTCAGCTCGGATGCCTGGAAGGGGTGGATCCGGTCACCGGTCTACCGGTCCTCATCTACGACTTCGACGGCGAGCCTCTCGCGGCTCCCGGTGTGATCGACTCGCCCAACATCCCGAAGATACTCTGGAGCGGTACCGACGGCGAACGCGGGCGGATCGTCGCCGCACTCTCGCCCGGATGGCAGCGACTCTCCGATTCCGCCGGACCTCTCACCATAGACCGCCTGCTCGACGCGGCCCGAGCGCTTCGCGACGCCGCTTCCGCCGGGGTCGTGCACGGCCAGCTGGCACCGGACCGGCTGCTGCTCGTCGATGGCCGTTTGCAGATCGAGGGCTTCGGAGTGCCGTGGCGTCCGCGAAACGGCCCCTACCGGGCTCCCGAGGTCACCGACGCAGGTACCCCTGAAGGGGACGTCTACTCGCTTGCCCGGACGGTAGGAACGCTGGGCTTCGCACCCGCCGACGAGACCGTGAACGCACTGCTCGAGCAGTGCATGGCCAGCGACTCTACCGTCCGGCCGAGCGCCGAGGAGCTCTACCTGGCGCTGACCGCACTCCTCCCCGTGCCGGCAACCGGCGGCGCCCAGAGACGCGGGGCGCCCGGACGGGCCGGAGCGACCAGCCACCGCACAGCGGCGGCGAGTTCGACGCCCGGCGTGGCGGGCGACGCCGCCCCGACCGCAGCCCCGAAAGAGCCGAGGAACAGCGGCACAGCCGAGAACGCTGGGGAGCTTCCCACTGATCGGCCGAGGCCACCGGCGGTGTCGACGGGACCGGAGACCGCACGGGCACCGCTGCCGCTCCCATCCGAACAGGAGGAGACCCGCGACAAGCGGGTGAGCCTCACACTGCTCGGAGCACTGATGGCGGCCGTTATCCTCCTCGCCATGCTGGCGCTCTACGGTCCCCGCGGATCGGCACCGGCCGCACCCCAGCCCATGGAGGACATCGTCTACGTAGTCGAGGTCGAGGTCGAGCCCACCGACCTCCCCCCGGTAGCTATCCACGTCATCCAGGCGCCGGAGGGCTCCGCGTACGCGAGGAGCGACGTGATCGGCACTGCTCCGCGTCACCTTGCACTCGATCGGCCCGGTACCTGGGCGTTCCAGGGTAGCCTCGACGGTCGAGTGTCCGAGATCGTCGAGATCGAGGTTCCCGAGGAACGGAACGTCACCCTGGTCATGCCGCAGGCGCCTGGGGGCTGAGGGCAGCAGAGAATCGGAGAGTATGAAACACGTAATCGTCGTCGACTACGGCTCGCAGTACACCCGGCTCATCACCCGCCGACTACGGGCCCTCGGTTCATTCAGCCTCATCGTCACCCCCGAAGAACTGGAGGGCGCGCTCGCTGACGCCCCCGCCGCGGTAGTCCTCTCGGGCGGCCCCGGCAGCGTCTACAGCTCGGAACTCAACCGCCTGCCGCAGAACCTGCTCGAGGGTGACTTCGCGGTGCTCGGCATCTGCTACGGGATGCAGCTGTTGGCCAGCAGCCTCGGCGGTCAGGTCGAGGCGAGCAGCGTGCGGGAGTACGGCAAGGCGGAGCTTTCGGGGTGCGACGGCCGCCTCTTCGAAGGCGTGGAAGGCGAGTTCGTAGCATGGATGAGTCACGGCGACTCCGTGAGCGTGCCTCCGCCCGGGTTCAGGGTGACGGCTTCCAGCCGCGACACCGAGGTGGCCGCCATGGAGAGCGAGGATGGCCGCTACTTCGGATTGCAGTTCCACCCCGAGGTGATGCACACGCCGAAGGGCCAGGAGCTCCTAGAACGCTTCCTCGACCTGGCCGGGGTGGACCGCAGCTGGACACCTGAGAACGTCGTGAACGGCCTCACCGAGGAGGTCCGTGACCGGGTCGGCGACGACAAGGTGCTCCTCGCCATCTCCGGTGGCGTCGACTCCAGCACGCTCGGTCTGCTGCTCAACCGCGCCCTGGGCGAGAGGCTCTTCGCGGTTTTCGTCGACCACGGCCTACTCAGGATGGGTGAGGCAGATGAGGTGGAGCGGGCGCTGCGAGCGCTGGGCGTCAACCTGACAGTGGTCGACGCTTCGGATCGATTCCTGGGCGCGCTCGAAGGCGTCGCCGACCCGGAAGAGAAGCGCAAGATCATCGGCCGCGAGTTCATCGAGGTCTTCACCCGCGAGGCCCGCAGGCTACAGGAGGAGCAGGGCGAGATCCGCTTCCTGGCGCAGGGCACCCTCTATCCCGACGTCATAGAGTCGGCCGGGGGGCATGGCGCCGCCAACATCAAGTCGCATCACAACGTGGGTGGCCTGCCGCCCGACCTCGAGTTCGAGCTGCTCGAGCCGTTCAACACCCTCTTCAAGGACGAGGTCCGAGAGGTCGCCGCCATGCTGGGACTGCCGCCGGCACTGAGGGACCGCCACCCGTTCCCCGGCCCCGGCTTGGCCATCCGCTGCCTGGGCCCGGTGAGTCGCGAACGGATCGAGGTTCTCAGGCGTGTGGACGACATCTTCATCGGAGCGCTTCGCGAGTTCGGGCTCTACGACTCGACATGGCAGGCCCTGGCGGTGCTCACTCCGTTGCGCTCGGTAGGCGTGATGGGCGACGGGCGCACCTACGCCAACACGGTCGCCCTCCGGGCGGTTTCGAGCGCGGACGGCATGACCGCCGACTGGACCCGCTTCCCCGACGACTTCCTGGCCACCGTTTCGAATCGGATCGTCAACAGCGTGCCCGAGGTCAACCGGGTGGTGTACGACATCACCTCGAAGCCACCCGGCACGATCGAGTGGGAGTAGCAGTTGTTATCATCCGGCGATGGGTCAATGGCTGATCAAGAGTGAACCGGGAGCCTTCTCCTTCGACGATCTGCTGAAGGCGAAGGATCGTACGACGGTCTGGGACGGAGTTCGCAACTACCAGGCGCGGAACTTCATCCGGGACGGCATGAAGGTGGGGGACAAGGTCCTCTACTACCACTCCAGCACCGCCCAGCCGGGCGTAGTAGGCATAGCGGAGGTCGCTTCGGAGCCCTATGCGGACCCTAGCCAGTTCGATCCGAAGAGCCGCTACTTCGATCCTAAGTCGACGCCGGAGCAGCCCCGCTGGTTCACCGTCGACGTTCGCGGTGTGGAACCGCTGCCACGAACGGTGACCCTGGCCGAGATGAAGGAGGAGTCGTCGCTCGCCGGCCTCAAACTGGTGCAGAGGGGCAGCCGGCTGAGCGTCATGCCGGTGAGCGGACCGGAGTACCGGAAGATCTTGGCGATGGCCCGGAAAGAGGCGCCGGCGGCAGGCTGACTGAGAACGCTGGCCCAAGCCGGCCCGCGACCGCGAGGACCCTGAGTCGAGCCCGTTCCGACCCGGCATAAGTAGCGGGAAGTACGTGCACCGCGTCATCTTTCACGTTCCTGCCGGTCATCGGTGGTAGATTGAGGCATGTTGAACGAACGGCGATCCCGGATACTGGACCTGGTCGCCGAGACGTATATCAACTCGGCGCACCCGGTGCCCTCCTCTCAGGTCGCGGAGCGGCTGAACCTGAGCAGCGCGACCATCCGCAACGAGTTCACGGCCCTCGAACAGGAGGGGTACCTGCAGCAGCCGCACACCTCGGCCGGCAGGATCCCCACCTCCCTGGGTTTCCGCGCCTACACCCGGGCCCTGCTGCCACCGGAGAGCCCCGCTCCGGCACAGCTGCGGCTCATCGAGGAGCGTCTGAGCGGCAAACATGGCGACGCTCTCTTCGAAGCGATCGCTCTCCTCGCTGCCGATCTCTCCGGTTACGCCGTCGTCGTGAGCCTCCCCGCCGACGATTCCCTCCACGCCATCGAGATCCATCTCTCGGCCCTCTCGTCGACGAGGCTCCTGGCCGTGGTGGTACTGGAGAACGGCCTGGTGCGCCAGCTCGTCGTCGACCTCGATCCGACGCCCGATGACCACGTGATCAGCGATGCCGAGAGCAATCTGAGACGCCTTACCGTCCCCGTCGGCGAGATGCCCGCGGCCCTCGCCGCTCTGGCCAAGCGGGAGGTCGAAGAGCAGGCCCGCACGCTGAAGGCATTGGCCGAAGCGTGGCCCGAGATGAATCCTCCGCGGCTCTTCTCGGGCGGACTGCGCAATCTCCTCGCGGAGCCGGAATCGCGCGACCCCGAGTTCTTGCGACTCGTCGTGGAAAGGGTCGAGTCGCCGGCCCAGGAGTGGCTCGGGGGCGGCCTGGAACTCGATCACGAGGAGGCTACCGCTCAGATCCGCGCACGGCTCGGTATGGGCAGGGGTCATGCCGGGCTTACGGTCGTGGGCCCGGCGCGGATGCGTTACCGCGAGGCGCTGAGGATTGCCAGAGGCATCGCCGAGACGCTTTCGGCCGGCCCGGGTAGTTTCTCTCACAACTGAGCTTTCTTCCCGTCTGCGGCGCTCTTCTCCGAGGATTTTTCACACGCCGGAGATGGCTCGAAACCTATCCTGAAGCCCATGCCGCCGCCTCTCGGAGGCTGCGTGGCGGAGATGGGACGCTTCATGGAGATGTGGACGAAAGTGTGGAGCGGCGCCGGGGGAACCCGTGCCGAATGAGGTCTTCCTGCGCACCCGCGCCGGCCTCAGCACCATGGTCTCGTCCCGTGCGGCCGACCGGATACTCGAAGGTGCGTTGAAGGGCAGCGGCCACAACCCCGACGACGTCAACCAGTCGCAGATGCGCAGCGCGCTACTGGGCCCGGTGTTGCACGAGTTGGAAACCGTTCTGCCGCGAGACGGCCTCAAGCGCAACCTCGAGCGGCTCGCGAAGAGCCTGAAGGACGAGGTGGAGACCGCCAGAGCACTGCTCACCGGCTCCATCCCCGCCGACCTCAGCCTGGATGCAGTGCCTTCGGCGCACACGGAGGACCTCGCCGGGCGGCCGGCCGGACCTGAAGCTCACGCGGCGGAACCGCAGGCGGCCGGACCTGAAGCTCAGGCGGCGGAACCGCAGGCAGGCGGCTCGGAAGCTTACGCGGCCGAACCGCAGGCGAACGAGGAACCGCTGACGGCGAGAGTGCCGGAGGGCCCCTTCGAGGCCTATGCCGGGCCGCCAGCCGCAACGAAGGCGAGCGCTGCGCAGAGAGAGAGGATCACCCCTCGCCTGCTCCGCAGGTTGGCTGATGACGAGCTCGACGGTGCGCTTACCCGGTTCGCGCTCATAGACAACGTCCGGCTCGTGGCCGCAGTCAGAGCCGACGGCTCGGTACCCGCCTCCCGTGGCGAAGGACTGGATCTGGAACTGCTCTCACGACTCAGTCGACTCTCGCTCGCACTCCTGGCCAAGGGCGGGGAGCTCCGCTCCATCCACCTGGGACACTCCCTCGGCCAACTACTCCTGTTTCCCATAGGTCCCGACCTGCTGATCGTCTACGGCGGTTCGGAACTGAATCTCGGCTCAGTGATGACCGCTTTCACAGCGCTCGCGCTGGAGGAGGAACTATGAAGCCCGCCCTACGCCATCTGCTAGTTTGCGCGCTGCTGCTCGTCGCCGGAATCGGCGCGCAGGCGCAAGGCGATGAGGTCCTCGAGCGCTACGGCCTGTCGCTCGTCAACCTCAGTGAGAGCGTCAGACTGCTCGACAGCGACGTCGCCGCCAGCCGAGACGAACTCGACAGCGCCGCCGGAGCCCTCCGCTTCCTCGCGACGGAAGCCGGCAATCCCAGCCTGATCCCCGCGCTAGAAAGGGTGTTCGAACGTGCCCGCACGGCCATAGCGAACCGCTCCGCCACCGACCTCGCCGTTCAGAACGCCCTCATCCGCGGGGGGTTCCAACGGGCCGTGTTCGACTCGGCACTGGCACGGCTGGGCAGTGAACCGGCCGTCGCCCGGGCCCGCCTGCAGCGGCTCGCGGCCGACCTCGGCTTCACCGAGGAGACGAGCGCCGGCATCGCCGAGTCGACGAGCGCCGGTGAGGTGCGCAGGCTGTTCGAGGCGGCGCTGGCCAGCAGTGTGGGCCGGAAGCTCGAAACCGCCCAGGCTCAGTACCAGGAGAGCCAGGACGCTGCCTACCGCACCCTGGCTGGTGCCTACGGCGACTTCCTGCTCATCCAGGATTCACCCCGCGCCCCGATGCAGTTCAACGAGCAGTTCGCCGCCGCGGCGACCAGCCTCGTCGAGAACCGGAGCGAGGAACTCGCCACCTCGTTGACCTCGCTCGTCGAAGGCTTCCAGCAGCTCGCCCAGGCAGCCAGCGCACAGCCTGTGGAAGGAGCGCCCAGCGGCGGCCAGCCGGTTGCCCAGGCAGGCCAGCAGGAAACCGAGGGACCGGCGGCTCAGAGCGGCGCAGCGGCAGAGGTCGGCACGAACCAGCAGAGCGCCGCCGCCCAGCCAGGCACCGAGGGACAGCAGGTCCCGGCTGCCCAGGCCGAGAGCGCCACCGCGGAACCGAAGTCGACCGAAGTGGCAGAGATGCCCGCCGTCTCCCTGGGCCAGGTGCAGGCGAACCAGGCAGCACCGGCGACGGAGCAACCGCAAGGCGAGGCTGGCGAAGGCGCTTCGCAGCAGACTCCGGCCCAAGAAGAAGCGACCACGCCCGAAGAGCCTGAAGCCGGCCTCCAGCCGCTGCGGGTAGAACTGATCGCCACCGGGGTGCCTCCTTCGATGGCGGCCGAGGTTGCGGCCCGACTCGACGGGCGCGGCGTCACCTCCCTCTCCGCGGCGCTCGACGGCCTCTACGCGCAGGCGGGCCGGGTCGTAGCGGCCGTGCAGGCCGGTGAAGCGAGCACCGCCAGGAGCGCGCTCGAGACCTTCTCCACGGCCTACGAGACCCGGCTGCAGCCGGCCCTCGAACTGATCTCGCCCGCTGTCGACGACCGGGTCGCCGGCCTCGTGGAGTCGCTCGCTTCCGTTCCCGTCCTGCGCGCTCAGGACACCCTCGTGCTCCTCGGCCAGGTCGACGCCATCGCCGATCTGCTCGCAGGCGAACCCTCCTCCAACGTGCAGATCATCAATACCGAGGCGACGAAGATGTGGGCCGGCTGGATTCGGGTAGCCGCCCTCATCGTCCTCGCCCTGCTGGCGGTCGTACCGCTCTACCTGCTCAACCTGGCCTTCGGTGGCGGCAACCGCAACTGGCAACTCATCGGCGTCGCGCTCTTCCTCCTGCTCCTGCCGGTCATCTACGAAGGTCTCGCCTCGGTGGGCGCCGTGGCCGCCCACTACAGCGGCATCGACGAACTGGGCATCCTGCTCGGTTTCTCCATGTTCCACAACCCGATTGCCCAAGTTGTCTGGGTAGCAATCACCGCAGCAGCCATAGGCTTCGCGGTGGCGGGCCTATACGGTATATGCGTTCAGTTCGGGCTCCTGGGCGGTCGACGGGGCACGGTCAGCGACTCTCAGACACTCCGCTCTACTGCCGTCGTGCCCGATGCCGACACGGTCGTGGACTGGGACGAGGAGTTCTGATCGAGGATGGCTCGGCAGCGCCGTCCGTGATCGGTTGACGGACTGCGGCGGTGATCCGGTCCCGGCTTCACCGCCCTTCCGTCTACCGTCCGGCAAGTAGTGAATGCGAGGAGAAGGGGACGTTGTCCATACTCTCTACTAACGGTGGGGGCACCCGCTCAGGCAGCGAAACGGAAGGCGTCGGGCCATGACGTCGAGGCCGCTCTATCAGGCCGCCGTTGCCGAACTCGAGGCGGTACTGTCGCCACGGGTCGTGTCCCGTTCTCTAAAGGAGGGACTCGCCCATATCGGCGCCACCCCTGAGGAGCTCGACCTGCAAGGGCTCGAGCGCATCCTGAAGGGACAGGTCTACCGGCAGTTGCAGGTGACCATGCCGATCGAGCAGGCGAAGCAGACGATCACGGAGCTGCTGGAGCGGCTCAAGCAGCAGGGGAACGGCAGCGTGAGCCGCGCTCCGACACCCGCTCCGCTCGAGGGCCAGCAGCAGGCGGTGGCCGAGCTGAAGGAGGCGCTCCGCCCCTTCAACCTCTACTTCGAATGGCCCGAGGTGCAGAAGCTCCGAGCCCAACTCCAACTGCTCGAGAAGGAGCAGAACGAAGGGCGCGAAGCAGGCAATCTCCTGCGTCAGGCCCGCGAGCAACTCCGCGTCGTAACCCAGAAGCTCGAGGATCAGCTGGTGATCCAGGCCCGTGAGATCGGCGAGCTGGAGGTGATGGTCGACGGCGTGCGTGCCCTCGGCGGGCCCAAACTACGACGCCTCGAGAACCTTCTCGGCCAGGTGCGCGAAGCGCAGCAGCAGCGTCAACTCGCCTCCGGCGAGGTGGAGCGCGCGCGCCGGATCGGCGCCGACCTGCGCAAACTCCTCGAGTCGAGCGTCCTGACCACCAGGCAGGAGACGCCCCCCGACGACGGTGCGATCATCGAGATCGACAACGAGAGCGACGAGGAACCGATCACCGTCGTCCAGGACGACCTCGAACAGGAAGTTCACGCACGACTGCTGCAGATCGACCTGGAAAGCGAAGAGCACGAGCTGGCTGCTCTGGAGGCGGCCCACCGCAACCTCCTCGACCATCGGCCCGAGCTCGCCGACCGGGTGGCCGAGCTGCGCGGATCGCTCGAGGTCGGCGAGCCGTTGGGCGAACGACTTAGCGCGCTCCGTGAGGAGTTCGAGGACGCCACCGGCCGGCTTCGCGAAGAACTCGAGGCAGAACTGGAGCGGATCGGAGACGACGCCCTGCGCTTCCGCCACCACGTAGACACCTCCGAGTTGAGCCAGGCGGTCCTGGTAGCCAGGGGCGTCCTCGAGTCCACCCTGCCGGCCCTGCACGACATCGGCCGGATAAGGGACCTCCACGACCACGCCAGCCGCAGGGCAGGCGAGGCCGAGGCCGAGGAGGAAGCCGCCGAAGGCGAGCGCCGGGCCAGACTTCGCGAACAGGGGGCGGCGATAGAGCGGATGAACGCCACCCTGGAACTCCACCGCAACGATGCGGCCCTTGTCGCCCAGGTGGAAGCGCTCCAGGACGGGCTGTCGGCGTTACAGGCGGCGCACGCTCAGCAGGAGCCGGTCCCCGAACTTCTGGCTGCCGTGCGTCGCTCGGAAGAGCGGCTGCTGGCGGCCGCCGCCGGTGAAGCCAGCGGCGGCCAGCAGACCGCCAGGAGTCGCGCGCGCTCGCTACTGGCTGAATTCGAGGCCCTCCCGCTCCTCCCTGAGATGCGTGAACGGGCGAGTTCGATCTCGGAGAAGCTCGCCACGATCGGCGACTCGAAGGAGCCGCACGGCCGAACCTCCGACCAGCTCGCCGATGTCGAGGTGCTCCTGAAGGCTCTTCGCCTCGAGCTCAAAGAGGCGTACGGCGAGAGGCTGGACGCAGCGGAGCGTGAAGCGGTGCGGCTCGGTGAGGTCACGACAGTCGAGAGGATCGCTCAGGCGAGGGAGCAGCTGGAGCAGAACGCCTTCCCGAACCTGCACGAGATCGAGGGGGCGCTCAGGGGCGCGGACGACCGCCGTCGGCAGGAGGAGCTGATCGAGCTCCGGACTCTCGAACTGGAGGCGACGCGCTTCGCCGGGTTGGGCATCGAGGGCTTCGATGAGCTATCTTCTCTCCTCCAGCAAGCTGCGCTCGAGCCCCGGTCGGGTGGGATCCTGAGTCGCGCCTGGCTGCAGCTCGAGGCGCTTCGCTCTACCGTCGAACAACGGCTCGAGAGCATGGAAGGAAGGCTTGACGGCGCCCTGGCCGAGCTGACCCGGGTGGAGAAGCTCAACAGCGAAGACGTCGAGGAGGTACGCCGCATCCTGCAGCACCTCGACAGCCAGCGGGGCTCGCTGGGTCGGGTGTCCCTGGGCCTCAGGCTGGAGCTCGAGGACTCGCTGCAGCACGCCGAGGGGCTGCTGGCGAAACTGAGTCAGGAGTACGAAGCTACTCGCGCGATCGCCGACCAACTGGTGAGCGGCAACTTCATAGACGACATGCTGGGCCTCCTGGGCGAGGACGCCGCTCGCCCCGACGTCGAGAGCGCCACTGCCGGCCCACCCATCGTCGAGGAGCCCAGGGAGCCGTACGAGGCGCGCAGCGGGAACCCCAAACTGGACGCCTGGGTCGGTAGCTACTTGGGTGAGGAGGGAGTACGAGCGGTCGCGCTGCTGGCCCAAGATGGTCGGCTGGTGGCGGGCAGGCTCGACGCCGAACCTGGCGCGACCAGGGCAGCCAGCCACGAACTCATGACACAGCTAGCGCGACTCGGGGCCGAGCTCGGACGGGGCAGCCCTCACCTCGCCACCGTAGAGATGGGCAGCCTGGCGCTCATCACCAGTCGCCTTCTCGACGGTCACAGGCTCGTGGTGCTCCTCGAGTCGTCCTCGGCGATGAGCCGCGTGCTCCACAAACTGCGACGCGAAGTCGCCACGGGCCCGGGCAAGACGAGCGATGGTTCTCGATTCGCTGGATGACACCCGAGAGTTGGCCCGGCAGCTCGTGGCGGCAACCTCGCCGGGCTCTCTCCTGCTCCTCTCGGGTCCCCTGGGGGCCGGCAAGACCACGCTCACCGCGTGCATCGTCCGGGAGCTGGGAAGCGAAGCCGCTGTCTCCAGCCCTACCTACACGCTGGTCCACGAGTACCCGACCCCCGAGGGGCCGCTCGTTCACATCGACGCCTACCGCTTGGGGCACCCAGCGGCGCTCGACGCTCTCGGGCTCGACGACTACCTGGACCGAAGTCGCCTGGTGGTCGTCGAGTGGGGAGAAGCACTCGCCCACGACTATCCCGAGGCGTGGTTGGTTAGACTCGAGCGCGACGGTGAAACGCGCAGGGTCGAACTCCAGCCGCCGAAGACGAGGGAGTGAGCTCATCGGGCGATGGAGCCCGTCAGCCTCTCCTCCTGTGGATGGCCGCTCGGGCGGGACGAGCCACGCCCATGAGTGACACCTGGCTAGGGATAGATACCAGCACGAGCTACCTCTGCCTCGCGCTCTGGTCCCCCGAGGGCGGACTCCTGGCGGAGTCTGTCGAACGAGTCGACCGGCGACACGCCGTTCGCTTCGTTGCCACTCTGGAAGGGGTCCTCGAGCGGGCCGGCCGTTCCCGCCGCGAACTCACGGCGATAGCGGCGGGTGGAGGACCCGGGTCCTACACCGGTCTACGCGTCGGCGGGGCGGCGGCCAAAGGACTCGCCAGTGCCCTGGGCGTGCCCCTGGCCGGCGTAGACACTCTGGCGGCGATGGCCTTCAGGGGGCTCGACGAAGGTGAGGAGGGGGTGGTAGCGATCGATGCACGGAGGGGCAACGCCTATCTGGGCCGCTACCGCAGGCACGGGGACGAGGTATTCACCCTCGAGGCGCCCCACAAGGCGCCTCTGCTCGAGACCAGATCGCGGCACCGCGGCATCCGCTTCCTCCTGGACGTACCGCCGGACCCCGGTTACGTGGCCAGGCAGGCGAACTCGGGAGTCCCCTACCGGCCCCTCTACCTGTAGCGGAAGGGCTCGACGGGGGCGTGCCGAGTAGCGAACTTCCTATCGTGCGAGGCCGCCCCACGACGTTATACTGCGCTGATTGTTGCCTCGGACCCGGAGGCTCGACGCCCCGGCCCGCCCCCTTGATGCCGGTCGCGAAAGCGCGGCGCGTGATGGAGTAACGATGTTGAGACCCTGGCAGGAAATCGGCGTGGACCTCGGGACGGCCACCGTCCTCATATATCAGAAAGGCAAAGGGATCCGCCTTCGCGAACCGTCGGTGATCGCCATGGTGCGCGACACCGGCGACATGAAGGCGGTGGGTGACGAGGCTTACCGGATGCTGGGCCGCACGCCCGGCAACATCGTCGCGGTGCGTCCCATGCGCGACGGGGTCATCGCCGACTACGACCTCACCGAGAAGATGCTCAAGGCGTTCGTCCGCAAGGTCATCACCGGTCCCGGTCGTCTCTTCAAACCCCACATCATGGTGTGCGTCCCGTCCGGAGTCACCGAGGTCGAGAGGCGGGCCGTCCTCCAGGCCACTCGCGAGGTGGGAGCCCGCAAGGCCTTCCTCATCGAGGAGCCGCTGGCCGCAGCCATCGGCGCGGGCGTTCGAATCGCCGAACCGACCGGCTCGATGATCGTGGACATCGGCGGCGGTACCACCGACGTGGCCATCATCAGCCTGGGCGGCATCGTCGTATCGGAATCGCTGAGGATCGCCGGCAACGAGTTCGACGAGGCGATCATCCGCTATATACGCCACAAGGAGAACATGCTCATCGGCGACCGCACCGCCGAGGACGTGAAGATGAAGGTGGGCGCCGCGGTAGTGCGCGGTGCTGATGACATACGCGAGATGGAGGTGCGTGGCCGGGACCTCATCAACGGCCTGCCCAAGACCATCAAGGTGACGACCGAGGACACGGTCGAAGCGCTCCAGGAACCGCTGCAGAAGATCTCCGACGGGGTCCGCCGTGTGCTGGAGCTTGCCCCGCCGGAACTCGTGAGCGACGTCATCGACCGCGGCATCATCATGACCGGTGGCGGTTCGCTGCTGCGCAACTTCGACGAGCTGCTGCGTCAATCTACCGGTATCCCGGTGGCGGTGGCCGACAACGCCATCGATGCGGTGGCGCTGGGCACCGGTCAGGCGCTCGATATGATACCCGTGCTCCAGGACGCACTCATATCCGACAACTTCCTGCGACGCTGAGCGGATGGGCCTGACCGCCGCCGAGCTTGCGACCAGACTGGGGGGCAGGCTGGAAGGCAGCGACTCGACCGTACAGCGATTGGCGGTTCCCGGCCCGGGATGCGCTGGGGCGGTGGTGGTGCTCACCAGCGATGAGTCGCTGGCGCGGCGGCTCGAGCAGCTCGCTCGGTGGCAGGCAGCGGTCGTGGTCGCTCCATCGGGCGCCCAACGCCCCCCTGCGCTCGACTCGCTGATAACAGTTCAGCAGCCACGGCTCGCCCTCGCCCAGCTCACCGGAATCTTCGACGAAAGACCACTGCCGGCACCCGGCATCCACCCGCAGGCGATCGTCGCCCCAACGGCCAGCCTGGGTGACGGCGTTCGAGTCGGGGCTGGTGCCATCGTGGGCGACGGGGCGGTGGTCGGTCGCGGCAGCGTCATCGGCGAGGGGGCGGTGGTCGGTCCCGGGGCGATCCTCGGCGAGGCGTGCCGGCTTCACCCACGTAGCACCCTGCTGGACGGCGTACGGCTCGGTGACCGAGTGATCGTGCACAGCGGCGCGGTCATCGGCAGCGACGGCTTCGGTTACGAGCCCTCGACTCAGGGCGCGGTGAAGCTCCACCACCTGGGCGGGGTGGTCATCGGCGACGACGTCGAGATCGGTGCCAACAGCTGCGTCGACCGTGGCACCCTGAGTGACACGGTGATCGGCGCCCGCACCAAGATCGACAACCTCTGCCAGATCGCCCACAACGTGACCATCGGCAGCGACTGCCTCATCGCGGGACAGACCGGGATAGCCGGCTCCACGCGGGTCGGAGACAGGGTCACGATGGCTGGGGCGGTGGGTGTCGGTGACCACCTCACGATCGGCGACGACGCGACCCTGGGGCCGCGAGCCGGTGTCATCAAGAGTGTCCCGCCGGGAGACACCTGGATGGGGTTCCCCGCGCAGCCGTACCGGAGGTTCGTACGTGAGTCGTATCTGGTGGGCAAGCTGGAGCGAATCTGGCGCTTCGTGAGAGAACGCGAGAGCGGGGCGGCCGAGTGATAAGCGGCGTCGGCATCCACAGCGGCCGCACCAGCCGGGTTCGGTTGCACCGGGAGCCCGGCCCGATCCGCTTCCGGCAGGGTAGCACCGAGATCCCCGCCCTGGTCGAGCACGTCGTTTCGACCGACAGGTGCGTGACCCTCGCAGCGGACGGGGCCAGAGTGGCACTGGTCGAGCACCTCCTGGCCGCGCTCCACATCGCCGGTTTCTGGCGCGACGTGCTGATCGAAGTCGAGGGTGAAGAGCTGCCGATCCTCGACGGCTCGGCCCTCCCCTGGTCCGAGGCACTCGCTGTCCTCGGGCAACCGGCTCCTCCCCCGCCTCCGCTTTCAGTGGAGGAGCCGGTCGACCTGCCCGAACTGGAGGTCCTGGTAACCCCCGGGGAGTCGTCGATCGACGTCATCGTCGACTACGCCCATCCGGCCATAGGCGCCCAACGGTGGAGCGGGCGTCGCAACGAGTGGCATGAGTTGCTGGCCGCCCGAACTTTCGGATTCCTGGCCGAACTGGAGCAGTTGAACGCGATGGGCTTGGCTTTTGGCGCTGCCACCGAAAATGCTATTGTCTTTGATGACGATGGGCCGATCGGGCCGCTCCGTCACCCGGACGAGCCGGTCCGGCACAAGGCCCTCGATCTGCTCGGCGATCTGGCCTTGCTCGGTCGGCCCCTACAAGCCGCGATCCGCGTGAAGCGCGGCTCGCACCGAGCTCACGTGAACCTTATGCGCCACCTCCTCCGCCACCCGACCATGAAAGCTGCGACGTGAGACCTCTGAAGGTCGCGGTGGTGGGAGCAGGCGTGATGGGCAAGTATCATGCGGCGATCTACGCCTCGCTTCCGCAGGCGGAACTGGTAGCTCTCGTCGATCCCGATCCCGACCGTCGCGCCGAGGTGGCAACGAGCTTCGGCTGCCTCTGCTTCCCCGACGTCCCGGCGATGCTGGCCGGCGTCCAGGTCGACGCCGCCTCCGTGGCCGCTCCCACTGCCCTGCACTACCACCTCTCGCGTGCACTCCTCGAGGCCGGGGTCCACGTACTCGTAGAGAAGCCGGTAGCGACCGACGTGCAACAGGCGCTCAGCCTGATGGAGCTGAGCCATGGCCTGGGCAGGATACTGCAGGTCGGTCACATCACCCGCTTCTACCGGGCGGTGCACGAACTCTCGGACCAGGTCAAGAACCCCTACCTCATCGAGGCTCGCCGGCTGACTCCGTCGGCCCGTATCAAGGACGTGGGGGTCATCCTCGATCTGATGATCCACGACATCGACATCATCCTGAGGATCGTCAAAGGGCCGGTGCAGAGCGTCTCGGTAGCAGGGCACATGCTCAACGGAAGCCCCTTCGAAGACGTTGCAGCCGCACAGATCGTTTTCGACTCGGGCTGCATCGCCAGGCTGTTGGCCAGCCGCGTGGCGCCGGACCAGGAACGCAGTCTGGTTGTCAGCGAGCCGAAGCAGACGATGAGGCTCGATTTCGCGCGGGAGCCACACACCGAGGTCACCGTCTACAACATGCAGTCGGCGAACGGCCACGGTGCCCGGATAGACCGTCACACCGTTCAGGAAGACAACCCGCTGCGTATGGAGCTCGAGCACTTCCTGGCTCGCATCAACCGCGCCGCTGAACCGATCGGCACGCTCGAGGACGACATCCGCTCGCTGGAACTGGCGACCAGGCTGCTCTCCTCCATGGAATTGCGCCGACCGGTGCTCGTCTAGACGCCTTACACTGCTGCCATGTCGGTCGACATCCGCGCCATCCTCCCCCATCGCTACCCGTTCCTCATGGTGGACGCCTTCATCTCCCAGGAGGGTGATTCGTTCGAATGCGTCAAGAGCGTCTCCCACAACGAGCCGTTCTTCCAGGGGCACTTCCCCGAGGAGCCGGTGATGCCGGGCGTGATGATAATCGAGGCGTTGGCGCAGGCGGCCGCCGTTGGGCTGGCGGTTCGTGAGGGGCAGCAGGACGGTCAGATCGGTTACCTGGCCGCTGTGGACGGGGCGAAGTTCCGGCGGAAGGTGGTTCCCGGGGACAGGCTGCGGCTCACGGGCGAGATCCTGCTCTTCCGGCGCGGACTGTGCAAGGTGAGCGCCAAGGCGCTCGTGGAGGATGAGGTAGCGGCAGAGGCTACCCTCTCCTTCGTCTTCGCCAGATGACGGTAAGGATCTCGGTAGACCCGAGCGCCGTGGTCAGCCCGGCAGCACGAATCGCCGACGACGTCGAGGTGGGCCCCTTCGTCGTGATCGAGGCCGATGTAGTCGTGGGTCCCGGCTCGCGGATCCGAACCGGCAGCGTACTGCACTCCGGGTCCCGCTTGGGTGGGCACTGCCTGGTGGGTCCCTACGCCGTCGTGGGTGGCGAGCCGATGGACAGCGCCTTCAGGGGAGAAGCCTCGTTGGCCGTGCTGGGCGACGGGGTGGTGCTTCGCGAGTTCGTCACGGTGCACCGGGCGACCGGCGAGGGGGAACAGACGACGATCGGCGACGGAACCCTGGTCATGACCTACACACACGTGTCGCACAACGTTCAGGTGGGCAGGAAGTGTGTGCTGACCACCTCGGTACAGCTCGGCGGGCACTGCCGGATCGGCGACCGAGTAACTATCGGCTCCAACTCCATCCTCCACCAGTACTGCCGGATCGGCGACTTCGCTATGTTCGGGGCAGGCTCCGCAGGCAACCAGGATTTCCTTCCGTTCGTCATGGCCCGCGGCAACCCTGCCAGGCACTTCCGTTTGAACAAGGTGGGGCTGCAACGCAACGGCATAGAGGGCGAACGGTACAGGCTGCTCGAGCGGGCGGTGCGAGCGCTACGCCATCGCGACCGCGAAACTTTCGCGCAGCTGGCGTCGACGAGCAGCGACGTGCGCCTGATGGCGGAGTTCATCGAAGAGAGCCGGCGGGGCGTGGCGCGCTTCCAGAAGGGCGACTGAGGGTGGCCGGGACGATCGTCCTGGTGAGCAACGGGCCCGGGGAATTGCACACCTGGGTTCGCCCGGTGCTCACCGAGCTGCGCTCCCGGTACCCGGAGAAACGCGTCGTCATCAGCCTCATACCCTGCCAGTTCGCCGGAGGCGGAGAGAGCGAGGCGGCCCGAGGCTTCGGCCCCGACGGCGTCACCACCCCAGCCCAATACCTCAGGTTGGCCGCCGGCGGCCGGGTTCCCGAGGAATTCGGGGGGCGAGTTGAATCGGTGATAAGCATGGGCGGCAGCGTCGGCATGGCGGTGCGGCTGGCAGAGAGGCTGGGGGCGCCGGCTTTCCGCTACTCGTTCGTACCGTACTGGCACCGCAAACTCGATACCCTATTCGTGCACGACGAGCGGGCCTACCGCAAGGCGCGGCTGCTGGGCGCACCGGCCGGCAAGCTCGAAGTCGTGGGCAACCTCGTCGCCGACGCGGTCTCGAAGAGCGAGCCGCTCGAGTCGCGCGGCGAACCGCACATCCTGCTCCTTCCCGGGAGTCGCGACGGCTTCGCTGTCCACCTCATCCCCTTCATGATCGCCCTGGCGGACGAGCTCAAGGCAAGCTTCCCAACGGCCCGCTTCGTCTGGCCGGTGTCGCGCATGCTCGAGGAAGAGACCATCGCCGCCGGTGTCGCCGGGACCGAACGGGCTACCCTGCACGGCGTGGGTGGCGAGCGTGACGGGGACAGGGTCGTTGGCCCGGGGGGAGCAGTCATCGAACTCGTTGCCCAGGAGGAACGCTACCGGCACATGGCGAGCGCCGACCTCGCCGTCACCATCCCTGGCACGAACACGCTCGAGCTTGGTATCGCGGGAGTGCCTGCGGTGGTCGTCCTACCGCTCAATCGTCCCGAGGTCATCCCTCTGGAGGGGCCGGGGCACTGGCTCTCCCTCCTGCCGCTGGTAGGCGTCCCCCTCAAGCGGCGTGCCGTTCGGCTCTTCGTCGAGCGACTCTCATACCCCGTCTCCCTGCCCAACCAGCTGAGCGGCGAGGAGCTGATGGTCGAAGTGCGAGGCCAGATAGATCCGCAGAGTATCGCCCGGCGAGTGGCCGACCTACTCGCCGACGAGGCGGACCTGCGAGCTCGCCGTGAGCGCCTCCTCGCTACGATGCCGCGACCAGGCGCCGCCGCGCGGATCGTAGACCGGGTGGTAGCGGGCCCAGGTGCGGACCTCGCCGCCACCACTTCTGGCGCAACGAGGGAGCGCGGCGCGGCTTGAGGGATCTTCCCGGCCTCCTGCTGCCCAGGACAGTCAGCTCGATAGCCGGACTGGCCGCGGCCGTCGTCAACGCCGTCCTCCGAGTCGCCGTCATCCCCCTCTTCGTGACGCCGCTCATCGACAGGGTAGTGGGCCAGGGGAGCCTCGAAGCGCTGGCACCGCTCCTGATGACGGCAGCGATCCTGGTCGTCGGCGGAAGCCTGGCGCTCTGGGCTCAGGACGCCCTGCTCGGCCACACCGCCGCCTCGCTCGCCCGCCGTTGGCGCGAGGGCCTCTATCGCCGCCTCCTTGGGAGGCGGCCCGGCGAACTGCCGGGTACCAGCGGCGGGCTCGCTTCGAGGATCCTCCACGACCTCCGAGAGGTCGAGGTCTTCCAGCAGTACGGCTTGGGCAGCCTCGTGGCCGAGAGCGTCGCCGTGCTCGCCATCGTCGCCGTACTGGCGGCGACCAACCTCGTCGCCACCGGGCTGCTGTTGCTCCTCTGCCTGCCGCTGGCCTTCGCCTTGCGCGCCCTCGGGAGGCGCCTGGGCGCAGCGGCGACCCGCTCCCAGGCCGGCACGGAGGAGATCGGCGGGCACCTGCAGGAGGGCTTCCGCCATCACGAAACCTTGCGGGCCTTCGGAGCGACCCATTTCATCCTCGGCCGCTTCCGCGAGGCCAACGAGCGCACCGCCGCTGCGATGTCGCGCCGGAGTTTCCTGGCTGCCGCCCAGATCCCGACCACCCAGGTGCTTGCCTTCGTCGCGCTGGGCGTCCTGGTGGCCATCCTCGCCAGAGCGGCGGCGCGCGGCGAGATGACCGTCGGGCAGATAGTCTCGTTCATCACCCTGGTGGCCCTCCTCGCCACCCCGGCCCAACTGCTGCCCAAGAGCGTTGCCATGGCTCAGCAGGCGGCCGCGGCGGCGAAACGGCTCGGAGCGTTGCTCGAGCCGAACGAGGTCGGTTCCGCACCCGAGTCTCCCCTGTCACCGCCGGAGCTAACTCCCGGGATGGTGCGTCTCGAGTTGAAGGGGGTGACGGTGGGTCCGGCCAAGGAGGCGGTGCTTAACGGCGTCGACCTCTCGCTCGATGGCGTCGGGCTTGCGGTGATCGTGGGTGAGAGTGGGGCAGGCAAGACGACGCTCCTCCGCACCCTGCTGGGCTTCCTGCGGCCCCGCCACGGCGAGGTGCTGTTGGCGGGCCTCCCCCTCGCCCGCTGGCCGGAGCCGAAGTTGCGCGAGGCTATCGCTTACGTTCCCCAAGGGCACGAACTGCTGCGCGGGACGGTCCGCGACAACCTGGCGCTGGGCCGTAGCGCGCCCGACGAGGAGTCGTGGACGGCGCTCGAGGGGGTAGGGTTGGCAGAGACGATCAGACAGGCAGGGGGGCTCGACTACCGGCTGAGCGAGGATGGTGGCGGCCTCTCGGGGGGACAGCGCCAGCGGCTCGCTATCGCCCGGGCCCTCCTGGGGGACCCGCCGGTGATCCTGCTCGATGAACCGACCTCGAACCTCGACGAAGCAAGCGAAGCCGGGCTGGTCGAGCTGTTGCGGCTGCAGGCGCGTGAGCGTCTCGTAGTCGCGGTGACCCACCGGCCCGCTCTCACGCTGGCAGCGGACCGGGTCTGGCGGATCGCGGCCGGTCGCCTCGAGGAGGGCGTGGCCGTGCAGAGGGTGGCGGAGAGGTGAGCATCTACGACGCGGCCGACCTCTACGACGAACAGTACCGGCGTTACCGGGACGACATCCCCCACTACCTTCGCCTGGCCGCCGATCACGGCGGGCCGGTCCTCGAGGTGGGGGCGGGCACCGGTCGACTCTGCATCGCGCTGGCCAGGGCGGGGCACGAGGTAGTCGGCATCGACTCCTCACCGCAGATGCTCGAGCGAGGCCGGCAGAACGCGGCCCGGGAGGGCGTGGAACTACGCCTCGAGCAGGGCGACATGCGCGACTTCGAGCTCGAGGCGCGCTTCCCGCTGGTCGTAGCCGCTTTCAATACGCTCATGCATCTTCACACCCTCGACGACCAGGACCGGGCCCTGGGCCGGCTCAGGAGCCATCTGGAGCCCGGGGGCGCTTTCGCTTTCGACCTCTTCCTCCCCGACTTCGGGCAACTCGGAGTGTTGAGGAGCGAAGCGGAATGGGCCGATGTGGCCGGGGAGCAGGCGGAGCTGCTACTGGTGCAGGAGCACGACCCTCTCTCCCAGACGATCCAATCCCGATACCTGCTCGACACAGTGGGCGAGGACGGGTTGTTGCGGCGCCGAACTGCCACACTTAGCCAGCGTTACTACACCCGCTTCGAGATCACCCGCGCTCTGCGCCATGCGGGCTTCACGCGCCTCGAGCTGTTCGGGGGGTTCGACCGTACCCCACTTCGGCCCGACTCCAGGCACCTGGTAGGGGTGGCACGCATCTGACCCCGGTGACCTTCGGTTGCCGTGGGCCCCGTCGTGCGTGCAACTGGTCGAATCCGGGCCGGCTGGTCAGGCTGCCTCGAGCACCCTCATCGCCGCACCGACACCTGCACCCGGTGGTACCTGGCGGCCGAGCTCGCGCAACGCCTGCTCCAGAGCGGCGACGATCGTGATCGCGTCGAACTCGTCGGCCCAGCCCAACACAGAAGGGCGCAGCAGGACCGGTTTCGCCTCGTCCTGCCCGCCGGAGATCGTTATCCCGCGGTGGCGAAGCGCGGCGACGACGTCGGGCGCGGCGATGCCGGTCGGCACGGCCAGCGCGGCGACCGCCGGGCTCACCCTCTGGGCGTAGGGGATGAGGCCGATCGCCTCCCCGCCGGCGAGCACCGCCTCGTTCAGTCTCGTTCGCCGGCTCCATACCTGCTCCACGCCCTCGTCGAGCAACATCCCCAGGGCAGCGTCGAGGCCGGCCACCAGGTTCACCGCGGGGGTGTAGGCCGTCTCCCCTCTGGCCTGGCTGCGTCGCTCCTTGTGGAGATCGAGGTAGTAGCTCGGTGGGCGGGAACGCTCGCCTGAGCGCCAGGCGCGTTCGGACAGCCAGGCGACACCGAGTCCTGGCGGGGTCATCAACCCCTTCTGCGAACCGGAAACGATCGCGTCGAGCCCCCAATCGAGCGGTCGCAGTTCACTTGCCGCGAGCGAGGTCACCGCATCGACCAGCACGAGCGCATCGGGCGCAGCGCGCCTGACCGTAATCGCGAGCGCCTCGACGTCGTGAAGCACTCCGGTCGACGTCTCGGAGTGGGTCGTCGTGACGGCAGCCGCGTCGGGGTGGCGCTCGAGTTCGCGGGCGAGCACCTCCGGGTCTGCGGCCCGGCCCCAGGGGAAGCGGAGGGGCACCACGAGGTAGCCGAAACGCTCGGCCATCTGGCCCCAGCGCTCGCCGAACTTGCCTGCCTGCACGCTCACTATCTTCGAGCCGGCGGGCACGGTCGCCAGCAGCACCGCTTCGAACGCGGCGGTGCCGGAACCCGTGATGACCAGCACCTCCTCTCCGGGCACGCAGGCGAGCTCGGCCAGCCGCTCGCGGACGCGGAGCAGCAGCGAGCGGAAGCGCTCGCCGCGGTGCATGAAGACCGGCTGCGCCATGGCTTCGAGAACCGGCGGCGGTACCGCCACGGGGCCCGGGGCGAGGAGCCGCTCCTTCATCACAGGCGCACCATCCGCAGGCTCCTGATCACGTCGGTCATGTTCCGCAGCACGTCGAGGACGTTCTCAGGCGGGGCGTCGTCGAGGGTGAGAGCGAACATGGCGAGGCCGTTGCCGTTCACCCTGGAGAGCTGCATGCCCGAGATGTTGACGCCCGCCTCGCCCAGCACCGTGCCCACGCGGCCGACGGCGCCGGGCCGGTCGTAGTTGGTGCAGATGAGCATCGTTCCTTCGGGCCTGATCTCGATCGGATAGTTCTCGATGCTGACGATCCTCGGCCTGTCACCGAGGATGGTGCCTCCGACCGAGGGCCGCCCCTCGTCGGTGACCGCCGATACCATCACGTGGCTGGTGTAGCCCCGACCTCGTGCCGCGGTCACCCGCGACACCCGGATGTCTCGGTCCTTCGCGATCGACGGCGCGTTCACGTAGTTCGGCGGCTCGTCGAGGATGGGTTCGAGGAAGCCCTTGGTCACGGCCACCGCGATCGGATCGGGATCGCGGGGGAAGGTTCCCGAGAACTCGATCTCGAGGCCCCTGACTCTCCCGTGTGCGAGCTGTGAGACCATGCGCCCGAGCGCCTCCCCCAGCTCTAGGTAGCTACCCAGCGCTTCCATCACCTCGGGAGCGAGCGCGGGCGCGTTCACGACTCCGCGGGAGTAGTCGCCACGCAGCGCCATCGCGGTGCGCTCCAGGATCTCCACGCCCACTCGCGCCTGCGCCTCGGCGGTGTTGGCTCCTAAGTGCGCGGTCAGCACGACGTTCTCGTGTTGCAGCAGAGGATGGTCCGTCCGCGGCGGCTCGAGGGTGTAGACATCGAGGCCGGCAGCGAACAGTTTGCCACTGGCGAGGGCACCCACCAGCGCCTCCTCCTGGATGATCCCGCCCCGGGCTGCGTTCACCACGATCGCGCCGTCGGGGAGCAGGCCGAGTTCGGCCTCCCCGATCATCCCGTCAGTCTCCTCCGTGAGCGGGGTGTGAACGGTCAGGAAGTCGGAGCGCTCGAGCATCTTCGGCAGGTCGTCGTACAGCTCGACCTTGAGCTCCTCGGCCCGCCGCCTCGACACGTATGGATCGTAGGCCGCCACGTGCATCCCAAGGCCCTGGGCCCGTTTGCTCACCAGCGAGCCGATGCGGCCCAGGCCAACGATCCCAAGGCGGGCGTCTTTCACCTCGCGGCCCAGGAACTTGCGGTCCCAGGTGCCCGAACGGATGAGCCTGTCGGACCTCGTCACCCCGCGCGCGGCGGCCAGCATGAGGGCGATGGCGAGCTCGGCGGCCGAAACGTTGTTGGCTTCGGGGGCGTTGAGGACGAGGATCCCCTTGCGGCTGGCGGCGTCGAGGTCGATGTTGTCGACACCTACGCCGCCCCGGCCCACCACCCTGAGCTTCGTCGCCCTATCGAGCAGCTCCGCATCGACCTGAGTTCTCGAGCGGGTGATCAGGCCGTCGTAGGTGGCCACTATCTCCAGCAGCTCGGAGCGTTCGATCCCCTCGCGGTAGTCGACTTCGATGTCGGGGTACTCGTAAGCGCCCAGCTGGATGGTATCGGTGACCAGGATCCTGAACATACCAGCGGACGATATCACGGCCCTGGCGCAGCTTCTGGGGCGCGGCGAAACGCAGCGCGTCCGTTCGCCCGAGTTGCCTCAGCCCTGGTTCGAGTGGACGAACCCGGTGACGCTCCAACCATCCGGCACGTTGAACGCATCGACTCCCAATACGTCCATCGAGAGTCTTCCCGTGACCTCGACCGAGGTGGGAATCCCGGCAAGAGCGGCTTCGAGGGCAGCTCTCGCCTCTGCCGATAGCTCGTCCCGCTCGGGGTAGAAGATGACGTCTACCCGGGAGGAGCCGCCGCCAGGGAGCGGCACCAGCGGGAGGTCATCGGTCGCGACCGGGTGACCGCCCAGGGAAAGCTGAAGATCCTTCCCATAGAGGAAGTAGCCGATGTCGCCAGGGTTGGTCACGTTCAGAACGAGGCGTACGACGGGAACGTCGGGACTGAGCAGGTAGGCCTGGCTCTCGGCTTCGTCGAGACGGAGACTGGGCGCCTCCACAGTCTCGTTGGGAAGCAGACCGCCTTCGACGAGCAACCTGTTGTTGGTGCGGAACTCGTAGGCCAGAGAGTTGAAGATCAACCGCCCCTCGATAGCGAACTCGAGCGGTTCGCCGGTGAAGGCGGTGACGACTTCGCGCAGGAGCTCGGGCCTGTTCTGCAGAGCCGACTCGATGTCGAAACGGAGCGGCGCGGTACCACCGGCAGAGAGGAACATCTCGGGTTCGAGGGAGCCGCGGGTGACCTGGCGCCCTTCGAGCGAGATCGTGTAATCGATGTAAGTGACCTTCACCGGGAAGGGGTTGGGGTTGAAGACGCTGGTTCCTACGGTCAGGGCCACGACGCCACCGGCACCCGGCGGGTCGAAGCGCTCGATGCTCGTCTGGCCCTGGACCAGCCTGAACTCCGGCATCGATATCTCACCGATGCGCTCGGCGCTGCGGATTTCACTCCTGGGCACGCAACCGGCGAGAAGCAAGAGCAGAGCGAGACAGACGGCGATTCCGGTCCTGCTGTGCACGCTCCGAGCATAGCAGAAGGCCGGTGCGGGAGATTCGTTCGGTCGGGCGCGTCCGGGCGGACCCGGGTGCGAAGCGTCCGTTGATCTACCGGAACCTGTCTCGGGGGCGCCGCGTCGGACGGCCTGCCCCGATCGCCCGGGGGCTGCCTCAGATGACCTGTCGGAAGCCGATCGCCCGGGTGCGACGCTGCAGCTCCTCCTTCAGTCGCTTCGCCCAGGGTGCGTTTAGGTGCGGATCGGCCTCGAGCATCCGTTTAGCCAGGTCGCGCGAGCTCTCGATGAGATCCACGTCGTTGACGAGGTCGCCCAGCATCAGGTCGGGAAGGCCGGACTGGCGGGTGCCGCGCAGCTCGCCGGGTCCGCGCAGCTCGAGGTCTTTCTCGGCGATCACGAAACCGTCGCTGCTCCTGACCACCACCTCGAGGCGTTTCTGGGTCTTACGGGAGCGATCGCCCGCTACCAGGATGCACAGGCTCTCGTGCTCACCACGTCCCACGCGACCTCGCAACTGGTGTAGCTGTGAGAGGCCGAACCGTTCGGCGTTCTCGATGACCATGAGGGTCGCGTTCGGGATGTCGACACCAACTTCGATCACGGTGGTGGACACGAGCAGATCGAACTCGTGCCGCCGGAACCGCTCCATGACCTCGTCCTTCTCCTGGCCGGACATTCGCCCGTGGAGCATCTCGAGCCGGACGTCTTCCGGTAGCAGTTGCTGCAGTTCCTCGAACATCTGCGTGGTCGAGACGATCTCCTCGAGCGCGTCGCTCTCCTCGATGAGTGGCGTCACCAGGAACGCTTGGCGCCCCTTGCGGATCTCGTCGGTGACCATGTGGTAGACCTCGCGGCGCCGCTTCGCGTCGAACAGCCTCGTGGTTACCGGCTTCCTTCCCGGCGGGAGCTGGTCGATGACCGAGAGCTCGAGATCGCCGTAGTAGGTGAGCGCGAGCGATCGCGGAATGGGAGTTGCGCTCATCACGAGCACGTGCGGTTCGCTCCTCAGCAGCTTTCGACGCTGTTCCACCCCGAACCGGTGCTCCTCGTCGATGACGGCAAGTCCCAGCCGCCGGAACTCGACCCCCTCCTGGATGAGCGCGTGGGTTCCAACGGCCAGCACGGCCGCGCCCGAGGCTAGCCGCTCTCTGGCGCCACGCCTCTGCGAAGCCGTCATCGTTCCCAGCAGGAGCTCGCAGCTTATCCCCAGGGGGAAGAGGTATTGGCGCAGGTTGATGAAGTGTTGCCGCGCGAGGATCTCGGTGGGGGCCATCAGCGCGGCCTGGTAGCCGGCGGCCGCGGTCGCTGCTATCGCAGCTGCCGCCACCGCTGTCTTCCCCGACCCTACGTCACCCTGAAGCAAGCGGGCCATCTGCCTGCCGCTGCCCATGTCGGCCAGGATCTCGTCGAGAGCGCTCCTCTGTGCCGTCGTGAAGTCGAACGGCAGCGCCTTCTCGAACGCCTCGACCGCTTCGCCGGCGCCTATCCGTTTCCCCTCGACATCGGCATCCCGGTTGAGCAGTACCCGTAGTTCGAGGAAGAGGAACTCATCGAACTTCAGTCTCCGGGTTGCCCGTCCGAGCTCCGCTTCGGAGGAGGGGAAGTGGATCTCGCGCAGGGCAGTGTCGAAAGGCACCAGGTCGAAGCGCTCGAGGATGCTGCGCGGCAAGTGGTCGGGAACGGTAGCGAGGGCCGAGAGCAGGCGGTACTCGGCTCGCCGGATGTAAGCCTGTGACAACCCCTGGGTGGAGGGGTAGATCGCCACGATTCGCCCGCTCGAAAGCGACTCGCTGTCGTCGTCGATCTCCATGTGTTGAACTGCGAGTTCTCGTTGGCGGCCCCGCACCTTGACCTTGCCGGTAACGATGAGGCGCTGGCCCGGGAAGATCTGCTTCTCGAGCCACGGCTGGTTGAACCAGACGGCAGTCAACTTCTCGCCGGTCGCGTCCTCGAGCGAGGCGCGCAGCAGCGCCATGCCTCGGCGGCTGCGGCTCCCCTTCCGGCTCAGTACGGTACCTGTGACGGTGGCCTGCGACTCGTCCGTCAGGGCTGAGAAGCCGGGGAGGGAGCGGCGGTCCTCGTAGCGTCTGGGGAGGTGGAAGAGCAGGTTCCGGTAGGTAGTGATGCCCAGGGCGCCAAGTTTCTTGGCCGCCTGCGCCCCCAGATCGAGTACGGAGCGATCGAGCTCGCTGTCGAGTCGGTCGGCGGGGAACCCGCTTGCCGGAGCCTGAGCCTTTGGCGCGGCTGCGAGCGCTGGTTCAAGGCCGGTGGCGCGAGCGCCCGCGCCGCCTGGTGAACGATCCGCTACCCGGGGTTGTCGCGGCCGAGATGAACCTGCGCCGCCCGAGCGCGACCGTTGAGGCCCGGAGCCGTTCGCCGCAGACTGTCTCCCCCTCTCCTCGAGGAGCTCGAGAGCGCGTGTCACTCGTTGCTGCCGTTCCGCCGGTTCTAGCTCGGAGTAGCCGCGGATCACCTCGTTGATGTCGGCGAACGGCTTGCCTACCGTGGCCACCAACTTCTCGAGCCCACCCACGACGGTGGAGTCTTCGCAGCCGTTGCGCAGTTCCACGAGGAGCGGCCTGCGCAGCCGCTCGCGCAGTTCGCCGACGCTGGCCACAGGTGAGTCTACCGCCTGCGGCAGCGGCGCGGCGGTCGGCGCTCGAACCTGCGACGCGACCAGTTGTGGTCTCATGGACGGGTGGCGCCGCGCTTCCCAGCCGTTCCGCTTCGGAAGAGAAGGTCGTGAGCCTGGGCCTGGAGACGGACGCCCGGCGCTGGTTCGTGCTCGTCGCGGCGGCGCTCGGGGCCTTCGCCTCAACGGTGATGGCGACCGGAGTGAACGTCGCCTTGCCCACCCTGGTAGTCACCTTCGACACCACCTTCCCGGTGGTGCAGTGGGTGGTACTCGCCTACCTGCTCTCTACCAGCGCCCTCTTGCCCATCATCGGTCGGCTCGCCGACATGCTCGGCAAGAAGGCGATCTTCATCGTCGGCTTCTTCGTCTACCTCTTGGGCTCCCTGCTCTGCGGACTCGCTGGCTCGATCGGGATGCTGATCCTCCTGCGGGCGCTGCAGGGGGTGGGCTCGGCGATCCTCACCTCGATAGGTCTGGCTATCGTCACCGATATCTTCCCGGCGAGCGAACGGGGCCGGGCGATCGGCGTAACCGGCGCGGTTCTGTCCAGCGGTATCGTAATCGGCCCTACCCTAGGCGGATTCCTCGTGGACGCCTTCGGCTGGCCATGGGTGTTCTTCGCCGGCGTTCCCGTCGGACTGGTCGGGGTCGCGTTGGCGGCGCACTACGTGCCTTCCTACCCGCGTGGTGAAAGGCAGCGCTTCGATCTGGGTGGAGCCGCCCTCCTGTTCGTCTGCCTCCTGGCACTCTCCCTGGGGCTGACCCTGGGCCAGTCCCTGGGCTTCGCGGACCCCCTCGTCCTCGGCCTCTTCGGCCTCTGCACGGCCACTCTCGTCGCCTTCCTGTGGCTCGAGCGGCACGTCAGGCAACCACTTCTCACCCTCGAACTCTTCGCCAACGCCACCCTCACGGTCGGACTCACCTCGGGCTTCATCACCTTCGTCTCGATCGCCGGGACGATATTCCTCATGCCCTTCTACCTGGAGAACGTCCTCGGTTACGCGCCCGCTCGAGTGGGTCTGTTGATGTCGGTGACACCGATCCTGCTCGTCATCACGGCCCCGGTGGCCGGCTGGCTGGCAGACCGATTCGGCGAGCGGCCCATCACCGTCATCGGCCTCGCCTTCATCCTGGTGGGCTACCTCCTGGTGGGAACCCTCACGCAGGAGAGCACCGCCCTGGGCTTCGTGCTGCGGTTCCTTCCCCTCGGCCTGGGCATGGGCACGTTCCAGACGCCCAACAACAGCGCGATCATGGGTTCAGCGCCCAAGGGGCAGTCGGGGGTCGCCGGAGGATTGCTGGCGCTCACCCGGGCACTAGGGCAGACTGCCGGCATCGCGCTGCTCGGCAGCATCTGGGCGGGTAGGGTGGCGGCTCGGGCAGCTCCCCAAGAACGCGGCGGCGGCATGCCGCTGGCGGCGGATGACGTCGCTGCCACGTCGGCCCCGCCCGAACTGCAGGTCGCAGGCCTCCACGACATGCTCCTCGTCATCCAGGTGGGGATCGCGGTAGCGCTCCTCCTCTGCCTCTGGGATCTGTGGCGGCGCCGGAACCAGGCGGGAGTGGAGCCCACCAGTGCGTCTGGCCCGGATCACGCGCGATCGGCGGACCTTCGCCCGGCCGGCTCGGAGACCGACGAGGGAGAACCCGGGAGCGACCATCGAGCCGTCGATTAAGGCGTTCACCTTGTCGTCTGGCACGGTATCGGCTAAGCTTGCCGTAATTCATTTCACTCTGGAGGCCGCTATGAAGAGAGTCACCCTAGCCCTGCTGCTGCTGGCCGGCCTGGCCGTAGCTCAGACGCCAGACCTCGAGGGCCGCGTACTGAGCGTCGGCTCGGACACCACTTATCCCCCGTTCGAAACGGTCAACGAACAGGGTGAGATCGTCGGGTTCGACGTCGATGTCGTGAACGCCGTGTGCGAGGTCGTCAACTGCGTCGCCGAGTTCCAGACCACCGCCTGGGACGGGATCTTCCCGGCCCTGGCGGCAGGCGAGTTCGACATGGTCGCGTCCGGCGTGACCATCACCGAGGAACGCGATCGGGTAGTCGACTTCACCATCCCCTACTTCGAAGTGGACCAGGCGATCACCGTGCGAGTTGGTGACGCCGACCTCACACTCGAGGAGTTCACCGCCGACGGAAGCGACCTGCTCCTGGGAGCCCAGACAGGTACCACCAACGCCGCTACCGCCGAGGACCTCATCGGCCGCGACCGCGTGCGCCTCTACGACGACTTCAACTCCGCCATCCAGGGGCTCCTCAACGGCGACGTCGACGGTGTGATGATCGACGATGTCACCGCGGACGCGTTCGTGCAGCAGTACGCCGGTGAACTGGTGGTCAACATCCGTGAGGTCGAGTCTGGCGACAAGCTGGGCTTCGCGGTGCAGGAGGGGGATCCGCTGGTGGATGCCCTCAACGCCGGGATAGAGGAGATAAAGGCGAACGGGACGCTGGATGAACTGATCGCCGAGTGGTTCCAGAGCGGCAACTGACCGACTGACCGGACGAGAGTCTACTGGACGAGTGAGGCCCGGCGATCCCCGGGCCTCTTCATTTGGGCCGTCGGGGACCGGAGGGGCAGTGGTGCGTTAGACTCGCCAGAACGAAGGAGCCGATCACCGTTGTCACACCCCCCTTCACCCGGGAAAAACGGCTGGCGTGTGTTGCGGCAAGTCCGCCCCAGCTACCTGATCCTGCTCATCGCCCTTCCCCTCACGGTCTATCTCTTCGCAACGGTCGACGACTACAGCGCCGCGTTCGCGTTCCTGGCGCCGGGCATCTGGACGACGGTAGAGGTCACCGTCATCGCCTACATCCTGGCGGCGGTCCTGGGGCTCGGTCTCGCTGGCCTGCTGCTCCTCCGGTCCGGCCGCTGGACCCTGCCCACGTACCTGCTCATCGCCCTCATCCTCGCGGGCCTGGCCAGCTACTACCTCACGCGCCCTCAAGTGGAGTACGTGCTGGTCGGCCAGGACGAGGGGCTGGTCGCGATCATCCAGGGGACGCCCCAGGAGCAGAGCGAGATCATCCAGCGCGGCGATTATGCAGAGGGAGCCCCGCGGCGCAACATCAGAGCCGTGCTGGACGCCGAGTCGGCTCTCGACCGGCTCGAATCGGGCACCGTGGGGGCTGCATTCCTGCCGGCGGAGGAGGTTCCGGCTGGAGCGCCTGTGCTCTGGGAGACCGGTTTCCTTCCACCTTCGGCCAAGGGCCCCGGCGTCGCCCTGAGCGTGCTCACAGCGATAATCGTCATGCTCACCTTCGCGGGTTGGCAGAGCGGGAAGCATCCGCTCGCGATCTTCGCCGAACTGTACGTGGACATGATCCGGGGTATCCCGATGCTGGTGATCATCCTCTATATAGGATTCCCGGTGCAGGGTGCGGTCAGGGACATCAGCAACGGCGTTCTCGAGCCATCGCGGCTCACCCGAGGCATCATCGCCATCGGACTCGGCTACGCGGCCTACATGGCCGAGATCTTCCGAGCGGGCATCCAGGCGGTTCCACGCGGCCAGGTCGAGGCGGCGCGCTCGTTGGGCCTGAGCGGTTGGCAGACGGCCCGGTTCGTCGTCCTGCCCCAGGCGCTGCGGATAGTCATCCCGCCACTCGGTAACGAGTTCATCGCGATGCTCAAGGACACTTCACTGCTCTCGCTCCTCTCGCTGCGCGAGATCACGCAGCGCACCCGCGAGTTCGCCGCCGAGACGTTCGAGTACTTCCCGGCCTTCAACTCGGTCGCACTCCTCTACATCGGCCTCACCCTCGCGGCATCGAGCCTGCTCAAGACGATCGAACGCCGTGCCGACCGGTCGGCGGCTCGCTGACTCGAGTTGAGCTCTCATCTACGTCACTCCCTCAGACGCCTGTCCAACGACCTGCAGCGCCTGGCCCCGGGCGAGAGGAGCCCGATGTCTACTGACCCACGAGTTCGGGCGACGCATCGCGAAAGGACCGATGTGGGAGCTCGAAGGAGCGATCGAACTGTAGCGACATTCCGGAGGGGGTCGCGCGCACTGATTACCTGAGGCCCGCCGGCGCGTTACCCTCGCTCATGCCCGTCGCGCACGTCGACCTCGATGCCCTACGCAGCAATTTCGACCTCTTACGGGGTCGCCTCTCGCCGGCATGCCGGGTTCTCGCCGCGGTCAAGGCCGACGGCTACGGGCATGGAGCGGTGGCCGTCGCCAGGGAGCTGGAGGCAGCCGGCTGCGACTGGTTCGGTGTGGCGACGACCGAAGAGGCGCTCGAGCTGCGCCAGGGCGGGGTCGAGGGCCGGATCCTGCTGTTCGGTCCCGTTTTCAACCGCATCCCGGAACTGGTGGCGGCCGACGTCGCACTCACCGTTCCCGGCTTCGAGGCGCTCGAGGCGGTGCGGGCGAGTGGCGTATCCGGCGCGAGGCTGCACCTCAAGGTGGACACCGGGATGGGCCGGCTCGGTCACCCGCCGGCAGAGGCGCTGGAACTCGCCCGGCAGCTGGATCGTGAGCCGGGCGTGATCCTCGAGGGGGTGTGGACTCACTTCGCCCGGGCCGATGAGCTCGACCGGACGTTCACCGGCACGCAGATCGAACTGTTCGCATCGTTCCTCGACGAACTCCAGCGCGAGGGCTTGCGACCGGAACTCGCCCACGCCTGCAACTCGGCCGGCTTGCTCGCCTACCCTGAAGCTCACTTCGAGATGGGTCGGCCCGGTATCTCCCTCTACGGTTACCCTCCCGATGAGGTCATGACCGACCTCGCACCGACCCTGAAGCCGGTGATGACGGTGACGGCACCGGTGACGTTCGTCAAGCGCGTGCCGGCCGGTACCAGCCTCTCCTACGGGGGCAGCTGGACCGCGGAGCGGGAAACCACGATCGCGACGGTCCGGATCGGCTACGCGGACGGGTACCCGCGAGTGGTCGGGAACCGGGCGTCGGCCTCGATCAGGGGCGAGCTGGTGAAGGTGGCCGGCAGGGTATGCATGGATCAACTGATGATCGACGTGGGCGACCTGGACCTGCAGCCGGGAGAGCGGGTGACCCTGTTCGGGCCAGAGGGGCCCACTGCAGCTGAGCTGGGAAGCCTGGCCGGTACCGTATCGTACGAGATCCTCACCTCGGTAGGCCCGAGGGTGAAGCGGGAGTACAACCGCTGACGGAAGCTGCACGCCGCGGCTCTGTTCGTACGAGGAGCCCCTCGGAGCGGTCGGACCACCGGCTGTCCGCGACCCGTTCGCCCCTCTGCTGGGACTGCGGCGCGTGGCGAACCGCTCTTACTCCGGGCCATCCTCCGGCCCCTGAACGTCCCCGTCCGACTGAGGGGGTTCTACCTGGGCGAGCACCCGCTGCACCCGCCGCTCGTCGGCCTCGTCCACGGTGAAGTGGACTCCGCCGTAATCGAGCGATTCGCCGACCCGCGGGATGTAACCGAACTCCGAGATGAGGAAGCCGGCCAGAGTGTCGTACTCGCCGTCGTCGTCGAACACTATCTTCAGCTCGCCGGCCACCTCTTCGAGATGCGCCGAACCCAGGATCCGGTAGTGTCCCGCGCCCATATCGACGATGTCTTCATCCTCCTCGATGTCGGTCTCGTCGTAGATCTCGCCCGTGATCTCCTCGATGATGTCCTCGAGCGTCACCACGCCGGCGGTGCCACCGAACTCATCCACCACCACCGAGATGTGGTTCTTGCGGATACGCATGTCGCGCAGCAGCGAGAGTATCGAGAGCGTCTCCGGTACGTAGTGAGGCGACGTCATCAGGTCGCTCACGGTCGTCGACTCGAGCTCTTCGGGACGACCCAGGTAGGGCAGCAGGTCGCGGGCGTAGACGATCCCGCGGATGTTGTCGACGGTATCGGCGTAGACGGGCAGGCGGCTCACCCGATGCTCGGTCGTCAGCTGTAGCAGTTCCCGCAGGGTCGCGCCTTCGGGGATGGCGATCACGTCGACTCGCGGCGTCATCACCTCGCGAACGACCGTCTCCTCCAGGTCGATGATGCCGCGGATCATCTCCTGCTCCTGGGCCTCGATGACGCCCGACTCCTCGGCGCTGCGGAGCATCAGGCGAAGCTCATTCTCGGTGATCAATGCCGCCGAGGTGGGCTCGAGCCTCAGCAGACGCAGGATACCGTTGACGACGAAGGTGAAGAAGAGCCCGATCGGGTAGAGCACGATCGACAGGAGGTAGACCGGCCGGATCACCGCCCGGGAGACCGGCACGGCGTGGTGCACGGCGATCGACTTCGGCGTGATCTCACCGAAGATCAGCACCAGCAGAGTCATCACGCCGGTTGCGTAGCCGACGGCCAGCGATTCGGAGAAACCGAGCGAGCGCGACAGGCCGATGCTTATCTGCGTCACCAGGGCGGTAGCGGCGATGTTCACTATGTTGTTGCCGATGAGCAGGGTGGTGATGAAGCGGGTCGGATCGCGCTCCAGCAGTCCGAAGACCCCCGTCGGATCTCTGCCCTCCTCGCGGATCTGCCGGATCTTCCACTCACCAAGCGCGGTCAGCGCCGTCTCCGACCCTGACATGAAGGCAGAGAGCAGGAGCAGCACGACTAGCAGGAGGACCTGACCCATGCCGAAACTGCGAACAGTGGCGTCCTGGGCTACGACCAAGCTGAAGAGGGGGATCAGGAAGAGGATCGGAAGCAGCCTGTAATAGGCAGAGAAGTGGCGTCGCTGTCGGCCGGTTCGGCTGTCATCCATCGGTTGCAGGGATTGTAGCACAAGGCCTCTTCGGCTTCGGACCGGGAGCCGGAGGAGGTTCCCCCGGGCGGGTTTATACTCTTGCGAGGTTGTGGAGGTCCGAATGTCGTACATCGTCATCGAGGGGGTCATCGGCGTCGGCAAGACCAGCCTCAGCAAGCTTCTGGCCGAGACCCTGGGCGCCAGGCTGGTGCTCGAGGTGGTAGAAGAGAACCCCTTCCTCGCGAGTTTCTACGAATCCCCAGAGCGCTACGCCTTCCAGGCGCAGACCTTCTTCCTGCTCTCCCGCTTCCGTCAGTTGCAGCAACTCGATCAGCAGCCGCTCTTCGAGCGACACACTGTCGCCGACTATCTTTTCGACAAGGACTTCATTTTCGCGTCTCTCAACCTCCAGGGCGCCGAATGGGAGCTCTATCGGGAGCTCTACTCCCACCTACGGCCCAGACTCACCACGCCCGACCTGGTCGTTTACCTGCGGGCCGACCCCGAACTGCTGCTCGAGCGCATCGCCCTGCGGGGCCGTCCCTTCGAGAGGGAGATCGAGGCGAGCTACCTGCGCCGACTGGGCGAAGCGTACGACCAGTTCTTCTCCCAATACATGGGGCCGTACACGGTGGTCGAGGCCGAGTCGGTCGACTTCGTGACGAGTGAACGCGATCGACGGTTGCTCCTCGACACGATCCTGCAGAACGCGAAGGCTGCCTGAGGTGTACGTTGCCGTAGCCGGCAACATCGGTGCCGGCAAGTCGACGCTCACCCGGCTGCTTTCGTCCACCTTCGATCTGGCGCCGGTCTACGAGGCGGTCGAGGAGAACCCTTACCTCGAGGACTTCTACCGGGACATGGAGCGATACGCGTTCCACTCGCAGATGTTCTTCCTGGGGAAGAGGCTGGAGCAACACCTCTCCCAGGTGAACCCGGGACAGCGGGTGATCCAGGACCGCACGATCTACGAGGACGCGGCGATCTTCGCCTACAACCTCTACGCCGATGGGGTTCTCTCCGAACGGGACTACCGCTCCTACCGCCAGATGTACGAGGCCATCAGCAGGGCGCTCCGCCCGCCCGACCTGCTCATCTACCTCGAGGCATCGCTTCCGACCCTCAGACGCCACATCGCCCAGCGAGGGCGCGCGTACGAGGCGGGGATCGAAGACGACTACCTGGAGCGTCTGAACGAGCTGTACCGCGGTTGGATTGACGGCTATGAGCTCTCCGAGCTACTCGTGCTGCCCGCCGACGATCTCGACTTCGTGAGGAGCGACGCGGATCGCGAGGCCGTGATAGAGCTGGTGGAGCGACGCGGGCTCAGCCGTCCTCTGGTGTCGGCGATCAGGGGGCAAGTGGGCAGAGGATGATGGGCCGATGACACTCGCCGAACTCGCCCGCGAAGGTCTCGGGATCGAGCTGGGACCCTCGGCTCCAGGGCGTACGAAAGTGACCGGAGTGTCGCAGGATCACCGGAAGGTACAGCCTGGCCACGTCTTCGTCGCCCGGGTAGGCGCGAAGTTCGACGGACATCGCTACGTCCGGCTGGCGATCGAACAGGGGGCGATCGCCGTCGTCGGGATGAAGGAGGCAGGCCCCGTCCTCCCCTGGAACTCCACCCCCTACCTGCAGGTCGACGACGACCGGGTCGCGCTGGCGCGCCTGGCCGCTACCTTCCAGCGGTTCCCATCACGTTCGCTGCAGGTCGTCGGGGTAACCGGTACCGATGGCAAGACGACCGTTTCTACGCTGCTCCATCATCTGCTGGCAGGAGAGTTCCGAAGTGGCCTGATGAGCACGGCCGGAATCCGAGCCGGCTCCGAACTGCTCCCGCTCGAGGGGCACTTCACCACTCCTGAAGCGAGCGAGGTTCAGGCCATCCTCGCTGCCTTCCGCGACCGGGGCTGCACCCACGCGGTCGTCGAGTCGAGCTCCCACGCTCTGGCGATGCACCGTCTCGATGGCGTCGAGTACGACCTGGCGGTGTGGACCAACCTGAGTCCGGAACACCTCGATTACCACGGTTCTCTCGAGGCGTACCGCGAGGCCAAGCTGACCCTGATCCGGCGGTCCCCGGTCGCCGTTCTGAACCGCGATGACGAGCAGTTCGAAGCTTTCGCCGAGGCGGCGAAGCTGATCATCTCCTACGGCGTCGATCCTCTCGCGGACTGGCGGGCAGAGGAGATAGAGGAGGTGTCCATGGGCCTCTCTTTCACCATCGTCTCGCCGGCCGGACGCTGCCATGCCCTGCTCCCCATGGTGGGTGGTTTCAATGTCCATAATGCGCTCGCCGCTGCGGCTGCTGCCTCGCACTTGGGCGTTCCGCTCGACTCGATCGTCCGTCGGCTCGCCGACTTCGGAGGAGTGCCCGGGCGCATGCAGATCATCCAACGGGAGCCGTTCGCGGTCGTCGTCGACTTCGCTCACACCGGACCCGCTCTCGAGAAGGCACTGGCGGCCCTGCGGCCTGCCGTAGCTGGACGGATCCTCCTGGTTGTGGGCGCGGCGGGTGAGCGTGATCCGGGCAAACGCCGTCCGTTGGGCAGGGCGGCCGCCCGCGGCTCCGACTTCACCTTCTTCACTGAGGAGGATCATCGGAGCGAGAGCCTCGAGGCGATACTCGACGAGCTCGAGGCGGGAGCACTCGAGGCGGGGGCAACTCCGCACTCGTTCGAGAGGGTGCCCGACCGGCGTGAGGCTATAGCCGCGGCGATAGCCGCAGCCCGGGAGGGGGACCTGGTGCTGCTCGCCGGCAAGGGGCACGAGAGCTCGCTCGAACGAGCGAACGAGGTCCTTCCCTGGGACGAAGCAGCCGAGGCGAGCCGGCATCTGAGCGGGGCGGGCTGAATCGAGGACGAAGGTGCATCGGCTAAGATGCGCGCATGCGCCCTGCAGACGTCATCCTTGCCAAGCGGAGCGGCCAGAGTCACCCCAGAGACGTACTGAGCGAGTTCCTGAACGGTTACCTGAACGGCTCCGTCGCGGACTACCAGGTTGCAGCGTGGCTCATGGCCGTCTGCTTCCAGGGGATGAGCGCGCGGGAAACCGCGGACCTCACCGAGATCATGGCGAAATCCGGCGACGTCCTCGATCTCTCTTCCCTGCCCTACACCGTCGACAAGCACTCGACCGGCGGGGTCGGCGACAAGACGAGCCTCGTGCTCGCACCCCTGTTGGCCGAGGCCGGCGCGACCGTCGCGAAGATGAGCGGGCGCGGTCTGGGGCACACTGGCGGCACGGTCGACAAATTGGAGAGCATCCCCGGTTTCCGGAGTGAACTCAGCGACGAGGAGTTCCTCTCCCAGGCAGCCGCCATCGGAGTCGTCGTCAGTGGACAGTCGAAGGAGATGGCCCCCCTGGACGGTCTCCTCTACTCGCTGCGGGACGCGACCGGTACTGTCGAATCGCTCCCGCTGATCGCGTCGTCGATCATGAGCAAGAAGCTGGCCGGCGGCGCGGGCGCCATCGTTCTCGACGTGAAGGTCGGCAAGGGCGCGTTCCTCCGCACTCTCGAGGACGCCCGGAAGTTGGCACGGATGATGATCTCGATAGGCGAGCATGCCGGCCGGAACGTGCGAGCGGTATTGACGGGGATGGAGCAACCGCTGGGGTACGCCGTCGGGAACTCGCTAGAGGTTCGCGAAGCGATCGGCTGCCTGCGGGGGCAGGGGCCGGCCGATCTCACCGAACTCTGTCTCACCCTCGCCGAGCAGGTTGTGACGGCGGCGGGACTGCAACGCTCCAGGCAGGAGTTGGCCGGCTTGTTGGAGGACGGCCGGGCCTACGACCGGTTCGTCTCCTGGATAGAAGCGCAGGGCGGAGATGAAAATTCTCTGGACGCTCTGGAACTGGCACCGGGGGAAGCAGAGGTCGAGTCGCCGGTGGGCGGCATAGTGAGCCGTCTGGACGCGTTGGCTATCGGCCGTGCAGCCGGTCTGCTCGGAGGTGGCAGAAGCCGCAAAGGCGAAGCGATCGATCCCGGTGTGGGCGTGTCGCTGCACGTCAAGGTAGGAGACCGCGTAGAAGCGGGTGAGCGTGTGGCGACACTGCACCACCGGGGCGGACGCGGGCTGGACGAAGCACGCGAACTCGTCAAGAACGCCTACGAGGTCGGGGACGCTGTCGAACCGCAACCTCTGATAATCGAGGTAGTTGGGCCGGGTTGAGCAGCCTGGCCGCCCGAGTTTCGGTCGGCTTCAGTTGAGTTTGCTGATGGGTCTGCTGAGAGACCTGAGCAGTTCCGGTTCGGGTAGCAGGGCGACGTTTCCGGGTGAGACGATGCGCCGGCGTGCGACCTTGGGTTCGGTCCAAGGCTCGCCGAGCGCGAACCCCTGGAAGAACGGGATCCCTCTGGCTGCGAGGCGGGGGAGCAGTTTCGCGTCCTCGATGCCTTCGGCTACCAGCAGGAGGCCGCTGTCGTCGGCCATATCGATCAGCGCACGGGCTTCGTCCGACAGCTTGGTCGCGCTGAACTCGCCAACGAGACTGCGGTCCAGCTTGAGGCCGTGGACGGCACGCCGCAGGGTGCTCAGGCGCATCGCGGAGCAGAGCGTGACGTCGTCGAGGAACACCCGCACGCCCAGGACGGCGAGCCCGTGCAACATGTTTGCTACACCGGGATGGTCGACTATCGGATCCTCGGTGAGTTCGATCATCAACCTTCGCCGTATCGATACCGGCGCCCTGGAGATCACCTCTCCTACTACGTCCAGTTCCATCTGGCGGGGGCTCAGGTTGACCGACAGCGCCGGCAGGTAGGGCTCGGCGTCGAGGCGAGCGAGCGCGAACTCGAGCGATAAGCGCGTGAACGCCGAGATCCAATCGGGCCCGGTCAGGACCGGAAGGAGCACATCGGGGCCGTCGATAGTGCCGTCTCTCCGCGAGCGTCTCACCAACGTTTCGTAGGCGAGTAGTCGCGCGCCATCGGCGCCCAGGATCGGCTGGTACTGGAAAGTCAGGCCTATGAAGGGATCGTCGTCATGCGGGTTGTCGACAGGCACGGTCGGGGGCGGCCTTCGAGCTCAACCAGGGTCGACGTCGTCAGAGTGTCCGCCAGCAGCCAGGTTCACGGTGGCGGTGTCGGTCAGGGCGAGACCGAGCGTGACCAGTGGGCCGCCGGCGAGCATGAGCGCGAGCACGAGCTTGAGGCCGTTGTTGCGGATGCTGGCGAGGGTCATTCTGCTGATGGTCTTCATGGTATTCCTCCGGGGGCTTGCGTCCATCGGAGCTTACGACCACCCCCGTTGAATTCCCGTTGAACTTATGGACCCCTACCTTTCAACGGCTTTTTGACGACCCCTGAGCCAAACTCGGATCACTCGAATCGAGAGGAATGGAAGGGGAATAATGACCCGAGAACAGGCAAGCAGCATCATCGCCGGCAGCCGCCGATTCCAAGTCAGCAGAGGCCGCATCATCGTACGTGACGCGGAAGTAGCCGCCATGATCGCCGCTGTGAGGGCCGAACGGCGACCGGCATTCGGACCCACCCGGGGAACCGCCGTTAGCAACTGACTCGGTGGCTGCTGTCGCGCCCACTGTTCGGATAACGAACACGTTCGAGTTACCCCGATCCCGTTAAGGAGTAGGCGTTGAAATAGACTAGGGGTGCGTGTGGCTCGAGAATCGCTTCCAACTATGTCCGACGTCTGATCGGGCGCTGATCCTGTTCGGGGGCGAGGATTTCGGGGCACCGTTCCTCGTAGAGCGACTGAAGCGGGACAGCCCTGTAGCCTGGCTGGCGGTAGGACCAGCGGAAGCATCGGACCCCATCGCACTCGGGAACCAACTGGCCGAGGCGGTAAACGAGGCACTGGCCGGCAACCTCCTTCAGCACGCCCTTCCTTATCAGGTTCATCTGCGGACACTGGCGTTGCGGCGTGAGCAGTTGCCGCCGTTCGTCCTCGTGGCCTCCAATGCGGACCTGGCCCAGGATTTCGCCAGAGCGGTTGGCGAAGCATGTCGACCAGGACTGGGCGTTTGGCTTTTGGTAGGCGGCAGATTCGAGCTCCCAGGTGCAGTGAGGATCGGCACTGAGGAACTGCGATTGAGCCTGGGAGAAGCCAGAGCCCTGGCTCCTCATGGACTCGGCGACGAGGTGGTAGCCAGACTGCACTCATCCTCGCGCGGAGCGTACACCAGCTTTCTGGCCGAGGTTCATCGCTGCGCAGGCTTGCCCGAGATCCTCATCCCGCTTGCCGGAGAGTGGGTCTATCCCGAATCCGAATCTCGCTTCGAGGCACCGGAGGACGTGGTGGAGGCCCTCGCGCGCCTCGGACGTTGGACCGATGCTCTCGAGGTCGCCGCTGAACACGTTCCCGAGCGGGTGGAAGAGCTGCTACACTTCGCAGGTCCTCAGTTTCAGCAGAAAGGGCTGTTGCCTCGCCTTCACGTACTGCTGTCCTTGTTGCCCGACGATTTACTCGAGCGTGGGCGTACGCTTGAGTGGCGGTTGCTTGCTGCTCATCAAGTCGGCGCTGCTTCTGACGTATTACCGGCGGTCCGAAGATTTCTTCAGACGAACGAGGCCCCAGAGCTCCGTGCACGCTACGCCACCTTCGTCCCTGTGCAAGACGGGCTCGAAGAAGCACGTCGGGCGGTCGACACTTTGCCCTCACCACTTACTCTCTGGCAATACGGCCGCATGCATCTCGATCCGGGCGAGGGGATCGATCACCTTACGCGAAGCGTAAGTCAAGCGGAACTCGAAGGTGACCATTACGGATGCGCTCGGGCGGCCAATGCCCTGGCTATCCGATTCCACGATCTAGGCGATTACCACGCGATGCGAACCTGGGCGAGCTGGGGACTTCAGGTCTTCGACGAGAATGGCCTCAAGGACGGTATGCGGCGACTTGCACTGTTCGGCGAGCTGGCTGCATCGCGCGTCCTGCTTGGAGACACCGCGAACCTCGTTGAACAGGTCCAGGACGTGCACGGGACCATCGAAAATCTTCTGCCCGGCGTAGCAGCCATCTACCGAACACTACTGGCCGAACTGGAGAGGCTCAGAGGAAACGCCGAACTCGCGGCCGAATACACGTATGCCAACCTCGCCACGGCCTCACGGAGCCAGAAGGGGCTGCGCGCCTACGAGCATGTTCGCAGTTTGTTGGAACTAGGAAAGATTCGAGAGGCGGAGTCGGTGGCGGCCGAGGCGGTGGCTCTGAGTGCTGGAATCGTAAGGCAGCATGATATGCGAGCTCGACTCGCACTTGGCATGTCACAAGCTTTCGACAATGCAGAGTCTGCATGCAAAACACTAAGGCCACTAATGCAAGCCCAGATCGAGTTCGAACAGCGCGCTATCGCCGCGCTCCACTACCTGCTCGCTAAACCTGATGGGATAGACGACATCCCAGACGACCTCCTCGAGAAGCTCAAGGGACTCACCGAGACCGCTCTTCGCGTTTTCAGCGGACCCCAGGACGCGTTCCACAAGGTATGGAAGCAGTTGGGGTCCACGGGACAATCGGTCCTCGAGTTGAAGGTACTGGGTCGTACGAGCGCACGGCTCGAAGGGAACGAGATCGAGCTCACCAAGCGGCAGTGGGAGATCCTCGTGGCGTTGGCGCTTCATCCCGAGGGTCTCGATTACGAGAGCCTGCACGCGTTCCTGCTGCGCGACGACAACCGGGTGAGCCCTGGCACCCTTCGCTCCCACGTAAGTCACCTCCGCGGACGGGTGCCCATCAGTGACAACCCCTACCGAATAGAGGTTCCCTACACGATCGACATCCGCCAGGTAGAGGAGCACATCGCAGAGGGGCGGGTGCGGGAGGCCGTGGCCCTTGCCAACGGCATCGTCCTGCCGCGCAGCACCCTCCCCGGCATCAGGGAGCTGGGGGAGCACCTCGACCAGGCGCTGCGCGAGAGCGTGCTCACGAGCGATGACTCGGAAGTGCTCTATTCGGCGACCGGCCTGTGGCCCGACGACCTGGAGGTGTGGGAGGCGAGCCTGGCGGCCCTGCACGAGCGCGACCCCAGGGCCCCGCTGATCAAGGCGCGAGTGCAGACGTTGCAGCGGGAGTACGGTGCCGTCTAAGCTGATTGCTGCCGGTCGGCAACACTGCCTCACCGGCTATTGACGCTCCCCGGGGGCCGCGTTACCCTTGTGTCTGCGCCGCCGCGGGGTGGAGCAGTCTGGTAGCTCGTCGGGCTCATAACCCGAAGGTCGCTGGTTCAAATCCAGCCCCCGCAACCAAAGCGCAGCGGGCCCCGAAGTTCGGGGCCCGTTCGATTTTGTAACGACTGCTGAACGACTATGGAGACGAGATGTCTGATCACCTGCCCACCGATCCCACCCCGGCCAACGACACCCCTCGCGTCACCCACTCCGGTTTCGTGGCTATCCTCGGCAAGCCCAACGTGGGCAAGTCGACGCTGCTGAACACCATCCTCGGCGTGAAGGTCGCTCCCATAACGCCGAAGCCCCAGACGACGCGGAGGGGCGTGCGGGGGATCTACACCGAGGAGGATCGGCAGCTGGTCTTCGTCGACACCCCGGGCCTGCACCGCACGAAGGGCCCCACGGCACTCGACGAGTACATGGGCAGAGAGGTGCGCGGCGCCCTCGTGGACGTAGAGGTGGTCCTCTGGGTGGTCGACCTGCGGCGCCCGCCGGGGGATGAAGACCGCGACGTCGCCCGGCTACTGAACGGCATCGATCCGGAAACGCCCATCTGGCTGGTGGGCAACAAGCTGGACGCGGCCCGGTACCCGGATGAAGCCCTCGACCTCTACAGCGATCTGACCAGGACAGACAGGGTCTACAAGCTCTCGGCGCTCAACGATCCAGAGGCGGTATACGAGCTGCGACACGACCTCTTCGAACTCCTTCCAGAGGCCCCCTTCTTCTTCCCCGAGAACATCCGCAGCGACCAGTCACGTGAGGCGTGGGCGGCGGAGCTCATCCGCGAGAGCGCCATGACTCACCTGCGGGACGAGCTTCCCTACGCCGTCGCGGTGAACGTGACGAGCTGGGAGGACGCGGAAGGCGAGGGACCCGATGTGATCACTGCCGAGATATGGGTGGAGAAGCAGAACCACCGAGGGATGGTTATCGGCAAGCAGGGTTCGATGATCAAGGAGATCGGCCGGACCGCCCGGAAGCAACTCGAGATCTTCGTCAACCGCCGTCTCTACCTAGACCTCGAGGTGGTCGTCCGCAGGAACTGGCGCGAAGATCCCGAAGCCCTTCGGGAGCTGGGCCTGGAGAACTGATGGAAAGTCGGCGGTCGTGCCGATAGCCGCCCGCTGGCGTTCGCTCTCCGACCTTCCCGCACCACGGGGCCGGGAGGCCATGCCCGGCGTCTACGAGATCGCCGACGGGGAGAAACGGACGATCTACATCGGCCAATCGGCACGGGACGTGCCTAACCGATTGCGTCAGCATCTGGCGCGCAGCCCCTGCGTCTCGGACGCGGGTCGTTACTGGCGTTACTCCTACAGCCGCATCCCACGAGCAGAGGAGGCGCGGCTGCTGTCGCAGCACCAGGAAGCGTACGGGGAGTTGCCCCGGTGCAACCGTGCCAAGCCACTCGAAAGGGATGCCCGGAGGCGCTACGCGGAGCGGAGCAGCGACGAGTGAGAACGCTCGGAGGAGCCGGTAGAGAAATTGTAGCGTGCCCCGAAAAGCCGATGAATATCGGGAAAGTTTGTGAACAACCCTACTTGTGGCAGTTGTTACATTGTGCTATAAACCTTCGAGACGAGGGAGGAGCAGGCTTCTCTTCTCACCAGACCTTGGAGGGACTAAATGCGTAAGTTCATCGTTTCACTGCTGGCCATCTCCGTACTGGGATTCGGCGCTGCTTTCGCACAGATCGTGACGACCGACGCCGATGTCGACTTGGGCGACCAGTACTGGGCAGGCGCCTCCTTCGGCTATCCCTTCGGCGTGAACTTCCACTTCGGAGCCGAGGACCTCTTCTCCGAGGGCATGGACCTGCGGGGTAACATCACGGCCGGCTTCGGCGGCGCCTTCGGCGTCGGTGCCGACGTACTCTTCGACCTGCCCGTGGACACCGGTGCTACTCCGGTCGACGTCTACGCCGGAGGCGGGGTAGCGGTTCGGTTCGGCGAGCTTGACGCTGTCGACGGAATGGACACCGGATTCGGCGTGGGCCTGATGTTCGGTGGCGAGTACCGTCTCTTCGACGCCGGCTTCCCCGAGGGCGGCGTCTTCGCCGAGGTAGGTCCGGCCCTCAACTTCGGCGCCGGTGATCCTTTCGGCGTGAACGCCAAGATCGGCTTCAACTACCACTTCTGAACGAATCGGTAGACAGCAGCGCCCGGATTCCGGTCCGGGCGCTTCCTTTTGCATATTGCCAGGGGCCCCTGTTCAGGCGCAGGCGTATAGGACCCTGCTGACGGCAGCGGGCGTGTCCTCGGCCGCCAGCCCTCGCTTCTTCAGAGAGAAGCCGGGCGGGTAACGAGTAGGTTCGACGCTGAACGGCAACTCCCTTATCGCCCGCGAGTCGTAGTCTACCGAGTCGTCCCCGAAGGCGATCTCGATATCCGTCATGTGTTCTTTGATCGAAACGACACCGCGCTCGGCAGCCAGGAGCCTCAGCTTGACCAGTTCGACGAACGCCTTGACCCCAGGCGGCAACGGTCCATACGACTCGCGCATCTCACGGGCGATGCGGCCCACCTCTGCCAGACTGTCGGTCTCGGCGAAGCGTCCGTAGAAGGCGATCCGTTGGTCGTCGTCCTGGATATAGCTGGGGCTCAGGCGCGCGTCGAGGTTGAGGTCCACGGCAACGGCTGGACGCTCCTCGGACTTCTTCTCGCCCTTCAGTTTGGCGATCTCCTCGGCCAACATCTCCGTGTAGACCTCGAGGGAGACCGCGTTTATCTGGCCGTGCTGTTCTGGGCCCAGCAGATTGCCCACGCCACGGATCTCCATGTCCTTCTCGGCGAGCAGGTGACCACTCCCCAGGTCGTTCAGCTCGGCGATGGCGTAGAGGCGGCGCTGGGCCTGCTCGGTTAGCCGTCCCGGGTAGAAGAGGTGGGCCCAGGCTTCGGTCTCGCGCCTGCCCACCCGTCCTCTAAGTTGGTAGAGCTGGGCCAGGCCAAGGCGGTCGGCCCGCTCGATGATGAGCGTGTTGGCACCGCTGATGTCGAGGCCCGATTCGACGATGGTGGTGGCCAGTAGCACGTCATAGGCGCCATCTTCGAACGCGAGCATCACCTCCTCGAGGTCGTCGCCATCCATCTGCCCGTGTGCCACTCCGATGCGCGCTTCGGGCACCAGCTGCTGGAGCGTCCTCGCGCGCATGCCCATGGAACCGACTCGGTCGTGGATGTAGTAGGTCTTGCCGCCTCGCTCCAGTTCGAACAGGATCGCTTCCCGCACCGCAACCGGATCGTACGGTTGCAGCACCGTCTGGATGGGCTTGCGGCCCTCGGGTGGAGTCATTATCTGGGACACGTCGCGGAGGCCGACGAGGCTCATGTAGAGGGTCCGAGGGATCGGGGTGGCCGACAGCGAGAGCACGTCGAGGTTCGCCCTGAGCGACTTGAGCCGCTCCTTCTGTCCAACCCCGAAGCGATGCTCCTCGTCGATGACCAGCAGACCCAGCTGCTTGAACACCACCGACTCCGAGAGGAGTCGGTGAGTACCCACGACGATGTCGACGGAGCCGTCGGCTAGCCCTCTAAGTGTTTCGGCCGCCTCCCGGTCGCTCGTGAACCGGGAGAGCATCCGCACCTCGACCGGCAGTTCGCGGAAGCGCTCCGCGATGGTTTCGTAGTGCTGCTTGGCAAGCACGGTGGTGGGTACCAGCATCACGGCCTGGCGGCTGTGACCCACAGCCCTGTGAGCCGCCCTGATAGCCACCTCGGTCTTGCCGAAGCCCACGTCGCCCGAGATCAGCCGATCCATCGGTACGGGCCGGGCCATGTCTGCCAGCGTCGCCTCGATCGCCTGGGCCTGGTCGCCGGTGAGGGTGAACGGGAAGTTCTCGGCGATGAGCCGGTCCCAGTCGGGCAGTTCGGGCAACGCCACTCCGGGAGTCACCTGACGCTCGGCGTACGTCTTTATGAGCTCAGCCGCCAGCTCCTGGGCGCTGGCTCGCGCCTTCTCCCTGGCCCTCGCCCACTCGTTGGTGCCCAACGTGGAGAGCCGCGGAGGATCGTCGGTGGTGCCGGGGTGTCGCCGCAGGAGCGGCAGCTGCTCCACCGGCAGGTAGAGCTTCCCCTCGCCCGCGTAGCGCAGGATCAGGTAGTCGCGGGTGACGCCCACCACCTGGCGCGGCTCGAGCCCCAGGAACCGTCCGATCCCGTGATCGGGATGGATCAGGTAGTCGCCCACCGACAGTTGGGCAGCGTCCCGTAGCGAGCGACCCGGCAGCCGCTTGAGCTTGCGTCCGCCCTGGTGACCGTAGAGGAGTTCCTCGGTGAGGACCACCTCGCGGCTCTCGTCGTCACGGTAGCCGCCGGCGGTTTCAGGGGCGATGGCCAGGCCCACTACCCCCGGACGGTGCTCCACCCTGTTTGCCCAGCGGCTCTCCAGGTGGTCGATGACCCGCTCGCGCAGGTAGCGGCCGCTCCGCTCGAACTTCAGGAGCAGGGTAACGCTGTAACCATCGGCCAGCCACCGTTCGGCATCGGCACTGAACTCGGAGAGGCGCCCACGGTAATAACCGAGGGGCTCGAGTCCGGAATCGGCCACCTCGAGTTCGAGGGGGTCTCGTCCGAAGGAGACGACATCGCGCTCCTTCAGATGCTGCCACAACCAGCCGGCCCGGTCGCTCCCCAGCTCCCCAGTCACCAGTTCCGGCGAGTCGAGGAAGACCGTGCCGGGAAGCTTCTCGAGCAACCGGGCCGTCCAGTCGCCCTCGTCCTCGACGCCGGAACCCGGCAACGGCGCGATCGCGAAGCTGTCGAGGGGAACGTCGCCAAGCAGCAACCGATCGAGTTCGTCGCCGAAGAATTCGAGCTTGAGTTCGTCCTCGGCCACTTCACCGTTCCGGTGCACGGTGATCGTGTCGCCTCGGACGGTGTAACCGGGCAGTTCGTCCCGCCCGTAGCCGCTCTTCTCGAGCCTCTCCTGGAGTTCGTCGCGGGGGTAGCTGCCGCCCACCCGCAGCTCGAACCGGTACCGCTCGGGATCTGCCGGGAACGCCTTGACCGCCTGGTCCAGGCTCAGCACTACCTTCTCGGCACGTTCGAACCAGTCGGCCAGTCCGGGGTCTATCGATCGCTTCGCCGCGAACACGGCGGTGTCGGCGAAGTACTCCAGCCTCTCCGCCGTGGTGAGGACGACCGCTGGCCCGGTATGCCTGGCGAACAACGCCAGCCGCGCCACGCTCGGAACCCCGAGGAGCCGACGGCCGGTGCCTTTCTCTGTGACTACTGTGCTGGGTCTGGTCATAGTGAAGCGCATCTACCCCGGAGGGCGGGGCAGGCGGCGTCATTCTACTCGCTGGTCCCGCCGACCGACGTCTTACGCCTCTTCCCGGCGCTCCGCTTCGGCTTCCAGTGCGAGCTGGTAGGCGAGGTTCCGGGGAGCGCCGAGCGCCGCCAGCGCCCTGCGAAGGTCCTTCCCGGAGAGGCCCTCGCGGGCGAGCGACCGCGCCTCGACCCGATAATCGCCCGCCTGCTCCTCGGGATGCTCGGGGGCCGGGCCCACCACGATCACCACCTCGCCCTTCACCTCGTCCGAACCGAGTCGCTGGGCGAGGCTTGCCAGCGAGCCACGGTAGGTCGTCTCGAACCGCTTGCTCAGTTCCCGGCTCACCGAGGCCTGGCGCGCTTCACCACACACCTTCGCCAACTCACTTAGGGTGGTCCCCAGACGACGTGGCGACTCGTAGAGGACCGAGGTGGCGTTGGAGGAGGCGATGGCCTGCAAGCGCTCTCGGCGCGCTCTCCCTTTGCGCGGCAGGAAGCCTTCGAAGGTGAACCTCGCCAGGGGTAATCCCGATATCACCAGGGCGGGCACGAAGGCTGTCGCCCCCGGCAACGCCTCCACCTCGAAGTCGAGTTCGAGCGCCAGCGAAACCAGCTCCGCCCCGGGATCGGATATGCCGGGAGTACCGGCGTCCGTAACGAAGGCGAGGTTCTGGTACTGCTCGAGCACCCGCCTTCCGCGATCTCCTATCGTGTGAGCGTCCAGACGGACGAGGGGCCGGTCGACCCCGAAGTGATCGAGCAGTTTGCGACTGTGGCGGGTGTCCTCCGCCGCGACCGCATCGGCAGCCTTGAGCGCCTCGATGGCCCTGAACGTCATGTCCTGCAGGTTTCCTATCGGGGTCGGTACGAGGACAAGCTTGCCCACGCCTACTCGGGCATCTTGGAGTCGAAAACGGGCCGCAGGACCCGGGGACGTGAGCGTTTGCGGGAGTTGCGACGCAAAGCGTTACGGAGCGTCGCCCTGATGTACTCCGCTTCGCCGATGGTCACCGTCACGACCGCCCCCTCGGGCAGCCGAGCGCCTTCGACGAGCATGACTTGGCCCTGTCGAACGACCCCTTTGTACGCTCGCATGGACCCCTCCTACTTTCGGTTGGCCCGACGTGTCTGCTCCACCCCCGCCAGAGCTGCCACCCCGATGAGCACGGGCAGGGCGATCCGCATCTCGCGAGGTAGGCCCAACCACTCGACGGCGCGACCGAGCAGCGGCAGGGTGAAGGCAGCGGCGACAAGTAGCGCCGGCATGCCCGCATATCCGTTACGCCGTTCCCTGCTCAACCTGTTCCAAGCCTAGCAGTTATAGCCCGCATGGCAAGGGTAGCGGGTCAACTGACTCGATTTCGTCAGCCCGCGAGCGAGCGGTAGTAGCTCGCTTTGCTCCCGAGACCCATCGCCCTGTACGAGTGACTCAGCTTGGCGGCGAAGAAGCGTACCGCTCGCAGGTCTCGGGCCAACCGCGACTGTTCGTAACAGTAGAGGTAGTGGTGTGTGGCCATGTGCCACTCGCGGGCCAACTCGGCCTGAGAAGCGCGTAGGTGCGCCTTACGCACGTCGTGAATGCTCTGCTGCCAGTTCATCCTGCCTCCGGGGGCTCAGCTGCCGTCCGCGTGCGCGGGCGCTAGTCGCTGAAGCAAGGTATCGGGGTAGTAGAAGCGAAGTATCTGTTCGAAGCCATAACCGGCACGAGCCAGCGAGCGGGCGCCGTACTGGCTCATCCCCACCCCGTGACCGAAGCCGTCGCCGCGAGCGACGAGGTCGCCGACCATGGTGAATCTCGTGGACTTGAAGCCACTTTCGCGAAGCAGTGAGGTGAGGGTGGATCCGCCGAGGATGATCTGGCCCTCGCTGCCGGCAACCTCTGCTCTCAAGACCCTGCCCGACTCGCTGTAGGCGAGCACTCGCAGGCTGCGGACCGTGCCGACGTGGTGCCCGAGCGTCGCGAGGGTGCGTCCCATGCGGTCAGGGTCGATCACGTGTCGCCAGTGTCGGTGGGGAGTAGTCGAGGTGACGTCGACCCTCGAAGCCAGGTACGGGTAGGGCGTTCCCCACACCTCGGCGCTCGAAGCGAGTTCACCCCCGGAATCGGAGTGGTAGTAGGTGTGTGCGAACTCGCCGCCGTAGGTGAGCACGAGACCGGCGGTCTGGGCTATGGCCGTGTCGCTGCGTCGGTGTTCGGCGGCGACGCCGTCGTACGCCTGGCACTCGACGGTGGCGCAGATATCGAAAGGTTCCGTCGGCTCGAGCGAGATGAGGGTGTAGGTCCGCGAAGCCACCGACTGGGCTTTGAGCGCCTCGAGTGGCCAGGCCGCGGCCATCTCGGCTGGAACTACCCCGCGCAGGTACTCCTCCAGGCCGAGGACGTTGACGACGAGCAGTTCGTCGCCATCCGCTACGAACCTGAGGGCGCCGCGGTAGGTGCTGCCATCCCACTCCACCACCCCGCTGTGGGGCGCGAGCATGAACGAACGGCCCACCCGCATCCCGTCGACGTTGATCTCACTCGCGACCGAATCGATCGGCCAGGCAATGCCCAGGCTGGTGTCGAAGATGAGGGCGCCGTCGGCGTAACCACGGTGGCCCTCGTCGATGTGGATCCTCACCTCGTCGTGCGCCCGCTCGAGCAGGACCCGCACCTGGACCTCCTGGGCATACGCAGAAGAACCGAGGAGGAGCATGACGAGGACGCGGCACACGACCGAACGGGGAGACATCGTGGGCAATTATCGGTTAGGAGAAGCTGCTCACGGACCGGGATTTTCCACAAGGATCGGGGTGTGAGAGACCTCTCCAGGAGCAGCTTTTCGCAGGGTTATAGGGGTGGGCTGGCGCCCCGGTGGAGGCGCCGTCAGATGCCCGTTCTTTGGGGTCTCGCTCTTACAGTTCGGCCGCAGTAGGCAGGCTCACCCGGAAGAGTCCCGTGGCGTCTTCGAACTGGAGCTGGACGCTGTAGATGCCGCGTCCCTCGGCGAGGACCTGGTCGAGGGCTATCCGTTCTCCACGGCCGTAGGTCTGTTCGAAGACCTTCACTTCGGGCAGCGCCGGCACGCCGGTCTGATACGAGAAGGGCCTCTCGTAGAAGACCGCGACGGTGACCCTCCCCTGCTGGACGCTACCGGACACCTCGAATGGGAGGCTGTCGCTGTTGATCGTCTTGCGGGTGGCCTCCGCCACGTAGTCCTTCTTATAGACGTACATCGGGGTCTGGGAGGCTATTCCCACGTACCAGCCACGCCACTCTCCCACGGCGAAGAAGATGACGCCCAGGACGATGCAGGTGACGAGGAAGTCGCGCACGTGACCAAGTATAGGAACGGTTGCGCCCGGCCGTTGAGAAACATGTCAAACGTGCGTTTTAGGCGTACCGAAAGAAGAGGGCCGGCGACACGGTAGGCGCCGGCCCTCTTCCTCTTCGAATGGCTCGCTCAGAGACCCGGGCGAGGCTCAGGCCCTCGTCTGCTCCTCCACGCGATGCATGTTCCGGAGCACGAAATGCAAGATCCCCCCGTTGCGGTAGTAGTCGATCTCCACCGGGGTATCCACCCGACAGGTGACGGTGAAGCTGCCGGTGCTGCCGTCCGGTCGGGTGAAACGCACGTTCACATCCTGGCGCGGCTGCAGCGTGTCGTCGATCTCGATGTCGAAGGCCTCCTCGCCGGTCAGTCCCAGCGACTTCGCATCCTCACCGGGCTTGAACTGCAGCGGAAGCACTCCCATACCTACCAGGTTCGAGCGGTGGATGCGCTCGAAGCTGGTGGCGATGACGGCGCTGACGCCCAGGAGGTAGGTGCCCTTGGCGGCCCAGTCGCGGCTCGAGCCCATCCCGTAATCGACCCCGGCAAGGACGACCGTAGGGATCCCCTTGTCGATGTAGTTGCGGCTGGCCTCGTAGATGCTGGTGACCTCGCCGGTGGTGAAGTCGGTGGTCCAGCCGCCCTCGGTGCCCGGAGCCAGCTGGTTCTTGAGCCGGATGTTGGCGAATGTGCCGCGCGTCATCACCCGGTCGTTGCCGCGCCTCGAACCGTACGAGTTGAAGTCCTTCTGGCTCACGCCGTTCTCGATCAGATACTTACCGGCGGGAGTGTCGGGGCCGATGGCACCGGCCGGTGAGATGTGGTCGGTGGTAACCGAATCGCCGACCTTCGCCAGCACCCTCGCACCCGAGATCGGCTCGATCGGCTGCGGCTCGGTACTCATGTCGACGAAGAAGGGCGGCTCCTGGATGTAGGTGGAATCTTCGTCCCAGGCGAAGATCTCGCCACCCTTTACGGGGATTTTGTTCCACTCTTCGTTGGAGCGTTCGATCCCCTCATAGATGCGTGCGAACGTCTCCGGGCGCATGGCGTTCTCGAGTTGCTCGGTGATGTCCTCGAAGGTCGGCCAGATGTCGGCGAGGTAGACGTCCCGACCATCCTTGCCCTTGCCCAGAGGTTCGTTGACCAGGTCGATGTCCACGGTTCCGGCGATCGCGTAGGCGACCACCAGGGGCGGAGAGGCGAGGTAGTTGGCCTTGACGTGGGGGTTGATCCGACCCTCGAAGTTGCGGTTGCCGGAGAGGACGCTGGCGGCGACCAGGTCGGCTTTCTCGATGGCCTCGACGACGGGTTCCGGGAGGGGTCCCGAGTTGCCGATGCAAGTGGTGCAGCCGTAGCCGACCAGGTAGAAGCCGAGCTGTTCGAGGTAGGGCATCAGGCCGGCGTCGGTCAGGTACTCGGTGACTACCTTGGAACCGGGTGCCAGGCTCGTCTTCACGTACGGCTTGGTATCCAATCCCGCTTCGACCGCTTTCTTGGCGACCAGCCCGGCGGCCAGCATCACCGACGGGTTGGAGGTGTTGGTGCAGGAGGTGATGGCTGCGATCACCACGTCCCCGTGGGTGATTTCGGACTCGGTGCCGTCGATCGTCAGCTTGGCCTTCTTCACCAGCTGTTGCTCACCGAGTGCGTACCCGCGCTTGTCGACAGGCTTGCGCAGGTCCTCCTGGAAGGTGCGTTTCATGTCGGTCAGCAGGATGCGGTCCTGTGGGCGCTTGGGGCCCGCGAGGGAGGGCTGGACCGTCGACAGGTCGAGCTCGATGGTCTCCTGGAAGAGCGGGTCGGGCGTGTCGTCAGTGCGGAATAGACCCTGTGCCTTCGTGTAGCGTTCGACGGCTTCGACCTCATCGGGCAGACGGCCGGTCTGACGCAGGTAGCGAAGCGTCTCCTCGTCGACCGGGAAGAAGCCCATGGTCGCCCCGTACTCGGGCGCCATGTTACCGATCGTCGCCCGGTCGGGCACCGTCATGGTCGAGAGTCCCGGTCCGTAGAACTCGACGAACTTGCCAACTACGCCCTGCTTGCGCAGCAGCTGGGTTACGGCGAGGGCAAGGTCTGTCGCGGTCGACCCTTCCGGCAGCTTGCCTACCACCTTGAAGCCCACTACTTCGGGTGTGAGCATGTAGATGGGCTGGCCCAGCATCACCGCCTCGGCTTCTATCCCGCCAACACCCCAACCGACCACTCCGATGCCGTTGATCATGGTCGTGTGCGAATCGGTGCCTACTAGCGAGTCGGGGTAGATGACGGTGCCGTCGACGTGCGGCTGGCTGAGCACGCCTTTGGCCAGGTACTCGAGATTGACCTGGTGGACGATGCCCGAAGCTGGTGGCACCACGTTGAAGTTGTCGAAAGCGGCCTGGCCCCAGCGGAGGAACTCGTACCGTTCGCGATTCCGTTGGAACTCGATCGCGGCGTTGTTGGCGAGCGCGAGCGGCGAGTCGTACTCGTCGACCTGCACCGAGTGATCGATGACGAGATCGACGGGGATCTGGGGGTTGATCCGCTTGGGGTCACCCCCCAGCCGCTGCATGGCGCTGCGCAGGGCGGCGAGGTCCACCACGGCCGGCACACCGGTGAAATCCTGCAGGATCACTCGCGCCGGTTTGAACGGAATCTCGACCTGAGCGGGCTGGGCAGCGTCGTAAGCCGCCAGCCGCTCGATGTCTTCGGCGGTGACGTCGTAGCCGTTCTCGTTGCGTAGCAGCGACTCGAGCAGCACCTTTATCGAGAAGGGCAACCGGTCGATCCTGCCCACGCCCTGTTCCTGGAGCTTCGACAGACGGTAGTAGTAGGCCCGACCCGAGCCGGTGTCGAGCAACTCACGAGCGTCGAACGAGTTTATCGGTCTGGTCTGTGCCATCGAGGATGCTCCTTCGGGGTCTCTGCGCGTTTACTGACTCCAGTGTCGGCCTATCCTAGATGATATGAAAGACCGCACATCACATAGAAGGCCTGAGCCGCGGACAGCCAGCGGCCGACCGGTAGCAGGCGTGATGGTCGTGCAGGACCGCCGGATGGCGGACCTACTCACCGACCCCGCCACTCTCCGGCAACTCGAACCGTTCCTGGGCCGGGCCGTGAGTGTGGCGCAGGCAGCACGCGAGACCGGCGAGAAGCCGAACACCGTGCTCTCCCGGGTACGACGCCTGCTCGAAGCCGGGATCCTGGTCGAGTACGAGCGCATCCCCCGCCAGGGCCGGCCCATGAAGCTCTACCGCAGCGCCGCCGACACCTTCTTCATACCGTTCGACGCCACCTCGGCCGAATCACTGGAGGCGGCGCTGGCCGAACGTGAGGCGTACTGGGAGAAGTTGCTGAGAGAGAACGTCGTGCGCGCCAGGTTCGAATACGTGGGGGAGTGGGGCACCCGGATCTACCGGGACTCGCGCGGACGACTCCAGATCCAGACGGCGATAACCCCCGACAAGAACTACACCACCCTCGACCCCGAGGGGCCAGCCGTGCTATCGGCCTGGCGGGAGCGGGTCTACCTCGATTTCGAGGACGCCAAGGCGTTGCAGCAGGAGATGTTCGCGCTGCTCAAACGCTATCAGCAGAAGGAGGGCGCTCAGCGCTACATCGTCCACCTGGCGATGGCGCCGGTTGCCGAGTAGGGCATCCGGCTCGACTATTCGGTGAGCAGCAGTAGCAGTACCATCGAGCATGCCGAAGTCACACTCAACACCCCGTATGGCCGTCGTTCCCTGGATAGTGGCCCTGGTCACGCTCCTCGGCGCCTGCGCTCCTACCGCCGCACCTGCTTCCGGTGACGCTTCGAGCGAGCTCGAGCGCACGGCCCAGCTCGCCTACCACCGGATGGAGATCGGCTACCTGCAGACAGGCAGCTACACGACCAACGCCCTCGTCGACCTCGAGCTGCCCCGCGGAGTGAGGTGGACCCTCGAGGAGTTCAGCGAGTCCAGTTACCGGCTGCGTTTCACCGACGACGAGAATCCCGGCGAGGCGTGGCTGGTCAGTCCTCGCGGAGTGATGCCCGCCAGCTCGAGCGGATAATCTTGACGACGACGAAAGTAGTTGCGAGCCCCTGATGGGACTCGGGAGTGGAGAGATGGTGATCAAACCTCGGTCCGTTCGCTCACTCGCCCTCGCAGGGTGCCTGGCCCTGTTCGCTCCGGCGTTCGCCCAGTTGCCCCTGGCCGAACTGGCGCCCCCCGATACCGCGGTCGCATTCGCATTCGGCAGCGGCGGCGCCCCGTTCGCCGAGCTGCGTCGTGACCTGGCCCAGCTCGAATGGCAGGCCGCCGCCCGGACGCTTAAGTCGCTCGCCGCCAGTTCCGCCGAGTTGGAGGGCCTCTCCGACCTGCTGGCCGGCCCCGGAGGAGCAGGAGCGCTCGATACGGCGTTCGAGGGGAGCTGTCCGGCACTCCGGGAACCTCTCTCACGGCTGTCAGACGGCCGCTGGCTGCCGCCGATGGAGGGCCTGCTCGCGATCGAGATCGACGGTGTGATGCCTTCACTGACGGCGGTCGTTCGACTGGAATCGCCGCCTGCCTCGGCCCTCGAAGGTTTGAGGTCGGCGCTGGCGGAGTGCGCTTCGGTCGTGAGCAGCAGCGAGTCGAGCGTCGGCACCGTCGATCTCTACCACCTGGGCGCAGGCGGCTCACTCGTCGCTACCGTTACGGACGATGGCCTCATAGTGGCAGCGACCGCTCCATCCCTGCTGCTGTCGGTCCTGGACAGGGCGGCGGGTACGAGCACCGGGGCGGAACTCCTGGGCTCGTTCGAACGGTTCGAACGGAACGAGACCTACCTTGGCGTCGCCATACGACCCCCGGCTTTCATCCGCCTCCTCGAGTTGTTCGCCGGCCCGTCGGAAACCGACCAGGCGCTCGCAGCCCGGGCCCGCGACGCTCTGCTTACCGTACGGAGCATCGCTGCCCAGTGGAGCGCCGCCGACTCAAGGATGGTGACCGAGTGGGCGATCGAGGTCGACCCGAACGGCCCCGATCGGGAGCTGGCCCAGCTGCTACTCTGCGACACCTGTCTCGCGAGTACCCCCTTCCTCATCCCGGCCGATGCGCTGGCCGCCTCCTCCAGTCGGCTTCCCCTCGAGGCATCGCTCGAGTACCTGGAGGGTTGGCTCGCCCTATCGGAGGACGCACTAGACCTCCGTGCCCTGCTCCGCAACGAACTCGGTCTCGACCTCGACCGAGACCTGTTCGACTGGTTGGGCGAGGAGGTCCACGCGGCCGTACTCGGGGCGGTGGACACCGACCTCAGGACGCTACTCTACGGACCGGGACAGCTGTTCATGATCCCGGTAACGTCAGAAGCCGAGGCTTCCGCGGCCCTCGACCGGATCGAACGCGCGCTCGGGGAACGACTCCCTGACGAGGCTGCCCCGGAGTTCCCCGTAGCCCTACGCAAGGTGGAGTACCGGAACTTCGAATACGACCGCATCCAGGCCTCGGTCAACCTCGACCTCGGCGTCGGACTGATAGGTAACCACCTCGTGCTCGCCCACCCCTCCAGGAGCATAGAAGCGGTCATCGACACCTTCCTCGGAGATCCGGGGATGGTGTCGCGACCGCTGTACCGCGAGGCGGTGCGCTCCACGCCGGAGGACGCCCAGGCGGTCTGGGTACGGCAGAGCGCGGCCCAGATCGAGGGGTTCGCGGAGCTGCTCCGCCTGGCCGCGCAGCCATTGGCGTTCGGACTTCAGGTGGCTGCAGTAGGCCTGGAGGACGCGGGGGCAGAGGAGCCGGTTCCGCTTTGGCCGATATCCACAGCTGAGGTAGAGCCGCAGACTTTGCAGGTACGAGACCCGGCCGTGATGGTCACGGGTGCTCTGGATGAAGCAGCGGGTGACCCGTACATCGACGGTGAGCTTTCGGACCTCTACCGTCTGGAGGGCCTCGAGGCCGGCGACGAGGTCACGGCCGAACTCGCCAGCAACGAATTCGATACCGCCCTCAGTCTCATCGACCTCGCGGAGCAGGTCGTGCTCGAGTACAACGACGACATGCCGGACACGTCGCGTTCCGAGATCGTTTTCACCGTCCCGGAGGGATCCGAGTTGGCGCTGCAGGTGACGTCGTTCGGCGGAGTTTCGGCCGGCAACTACCAGCTCGCGGTCGAGGTCGAGCGGGTCAGCATCGCCAGGCCCGAAGCGGCCACTCCCCTGCCGACCTTCGCCGAGATCCTGACCGTCACCGAACTACCCGCCGAAGCACTCGATATCGTCGCAGAGCACGTCGGAACGACGGTGGGCTATACAGTCACCGGTGGGTCGGTGCTCTACAGCAGGAGCGAAACCAGCCTCGGCCACTGAAGCTTCCCCAAGGAACGCCGCCGGATCCAACGACTGGACCGGCGGCGATTCGTCGAGATCGGCCTTCGCTCAGGAGACCGTGGACTGCCCCACGTGCCGCTCGAGCCTCGCTTCGTAGGCATTCTTCGGCGCGGCGCCTACCATCGTTTCCACGGCTTCACCATCCTTGAACAGGATGACCGTGGGGATGGACATGACGCGGAACTTCATGGCCGTCTGCGGGTTCTCGTCGACGTTCAGCTTGCCGACCCGCATACGACCCTCGTACTGCTCTGCCAACTCTTCGACCACGGGGGCGACCATACGGCAAGGTCCGCACCAGGGGGCCCAGAAGTCCACCAGGGTGAGACCTTCGCGGGTCACGTCCTCGAAGTTCTCATCGGTAATAGTGACTGTGTTCTCAGACATGGCTCCTCCAGGGCCAGAGTAGTGCGGCGTCCGGCCTGCTCATGTCATACCGTGAACACGCTCCTCTGCAGGCCGAAGATGCTACTGCCGTCCCGGTCCAGTCCACCGGTGGATGCCGCCGGCATCGTCGCCACGCACGAACCGTGGCGGATGCAACCCTAATGCCCGGTACCCTCCCTTGACGGCTGCCCGAACGAGGGCCTGCGCTCCCGCTCTCTCGCCGTGCTGCTCCAGAGCCGCATAGACTTCATCTTCCACCGAGAGAGTAGGGCTCGAGCCGCGCGAATCGGTGCCGAGGGCGACCGTCACTCCCTGCCTGGCGTAACGCTCCCAGGGGAAGCGCCCGCAGCCCAGCGCCTCGTTCGAACGGGGGCAGTGAACGACGGTGCAAGCGTGCCTCTGGACGAGAGCGATCTCCTCGTCGGTCACGTGAACCATGTGGACCAGGGTCGGCGAGGCGTCGAGGACGCCTAGGCTCTCCAGCAGACAGACCGGCGTGAGTCCGGAGGGCTTCCATTCCGGCGGCAACCAGTTCTCCATGGCCCTCGCCAGCGGACCGCTTCCGTCCCGATGCAGGGCCAGCTCGCCTGCGGCTTCGGCCACGTGGATCTGCATCGGCAGCCCCAGCCGGCGAGCGAGCTGGGCGAGGCCCTTCAGAAGCGGCGCGCTCACCGTGTGCGGAGTGTGGGGCGAGAGGCCGACTCGCATCCCCCCCGACCTCTCGAGCTTCTTGAACTCGAGCAGGCGCGCTTCGGTCTCGTTGAGGATCCTCTCGGCATCGTTCGGGTCCGCGCCGAGCACCTCCCAGTAGGCGACGCCTTCGAGTCGTTCGTGGCCGAGCAGGAAGTGCATCACCTCCTCGCGAGTGACGATGTCGCCGACTACCGTCGTGCCCGTACCAAGGAGCTCCGCCACCCCGAGTTCGGCGCTCTCCAGCGACCGGGCTCCGCCCCGAGAGTGGGCGATCACGGCGCTGATGAACTCCTCGTAGGAAGACCGGTTGAATCCCATGTTGCTCAGGTCGAGGTGAGTGTGGGCGTTCACCGGTGCCGGCGAGAGGGCGAACGGGTACTCCTCGACGTTCGCATCGGGGAAAGCGCCGCGCAACTCCGCTGCATCCCCCACGGCGGCAACCGTCCTCTCCCCGAGCGCCTCCTGCACGACGACCGCTCCGTCTCGCCTCGGGTTGCCCAGGCCGTTGTAGACGATGGGCGCGCTCAGCAGGCTCCTCTGCACTTCGTCGACGTCAGGAGGCCTGGGCCGCGACCTGCTGAGGCTCTTGCCAGGCGCTTACATCGGGCCGGGCGATGATGTTGTAATCGCTGTCGCGCTGCACAGGCTTGAAACCTGCCAGGACTATCTGGCGGATGATCTCCGCTTCCGCGGTAGCGCGATGCTTGGCACCGGCCTGAGATACGACGTTCTCCTCGAGCATGGTAGATCCGAAGTCGTTGGCGCCGAAAAAAAGGGCCGTCTGGGCGACCTTGTAACCCATAGTCGGCCAGGAGGCCTGGAAGTTCTGGATGTTGTCGAGCACGAGGCGGCTCACCGCCAGGTTCTGGAGGTACTCGTGAGAGCCGGCGCCGGGTGCTTTGCCCTCGATCCGCACGCCCTTCGTTTGCAGTGTCCAGGATATGAAAGCGCTGAAGGCGTTAGGGTGCGTCGTTAGCGCCCTGTCCTGCTGGTCTCGAACCCGCAACATGCTCTCGACACGCTGCTCTTTCGTCTCACCGAACCCGATGACCATCGTGGCCGTCGTGTAGAGACCCAGGCTTTGCGCGTCGTCCATGACCGCGATCCACTCGTCCGCCGAGATGCGCGCGGGAGCGACATGACGGGCATGCCGAACTTCGTCTACGAGGATCTCACCGCCACCTCCCGGCAGTCCGTCGAGGCCCGCAGACTGGAGCTTCTCGAGGACCTCCAGGCTCGACATCCCGGTGAGCTTGACCATCCCCTTGATCTCCTCTGGGCTGAACGCCTCGATTCGCACTCTCGAGTGATGTTCCTTCAGGTAGCGGAGCAGGTTCAGGTACCAGTCGAAAGGCAGATCGGGGTGAACTCCGCCCTGCATGAGGATGCGGGTGCCGCCCAATGCCTCGAGTTCGCGGACTTTCTCACCTATCTCGTCGTACGTATGGACGTAGGCGTCGGACTGACGACCGGTCCTGTAGAAACCGCAGAACGAACAGCCGACATTGCAGACGTTCGAGTAGTTGATGTTGCGGTCGATCAGGTAGGAGACCTCATCGGGAGTCGTCCGCGAACGCCTCGCCGCATCGGCGGCGGCGGCCAGTTCGAAGAGCGGCAGGTCATAGAGTTCGACAGCGTCTTTCGCGTCCAGCCGCTCGCCGGCGGCCGCCCGGGAGAGCAGATCCATGGCGCGAGCATAGCACCGGCCTACGAGACCTCCTGATCTCGCAGGGCACTAGCGAACCGCAGCTTCTCTCCCCGCACGAGAACGAGGCTCCCCTTTGACTGGCCGTGTGAAGGATTTAACGCGAGTAAGGATTCTGTAAGTTTTCCGTCAGAACAGTGCCCCTATCGTAAGCCTCACCACAGTAGGCCGATTTGTATCGTGCCTCGCGATATCGGCTGGTTGTGGACGTTCAGGAAGGAGGTAGAGCAATGAAACGTGCGACAAACGCACACCGTCTTGCATTCATTCTGATCCTTGTAGCTCTCACCTCGCTCGCGTTCGCGGCACCACCGGAGTGGGCCCAGGGGGAACCGCCGCCCTTCAACGAGGAGGATTGCGTCTTCGAGAATGGGCGGACGATCTGCGAGTTCGTGGAGGTGACCACGACCAATGATGCCGCGGGAGTCGCCCATCTGTTCCCTACGGGTGACAAGTGCGCCGATGGCTCCCTCTTGTACGAAAGGCGCTTGCCGCTCTCGATGGAAGTCCGCACGACCCGAGTCGTATTCTTCGGAACCTCCCGACAGATCGAGTCCATGGAGAGCCACCTGCAAACTGTCGAGGAGGGGTACGCCGTCGTTGGCACGAAGTGCCGATCCTAAGTCGTCCTCCGTCCGTATGAAGGGACTTCGGTCGACGAGGTAGAGAGAACAGGACGAACGCGAGACTGAAGGAGTGGCCAACGCCT
>DASVCN010000033.1 GCA_036381595.1 Trueperaceae bacterium
CGGCCACCTGCCGACGATCACCATTGATATGTCCCTGACTATCTGGAGGCATGCGCCGGCCAAGCGGCCCCATATCTTGAGACCCGCCCCCAAGGTGGATCCGGCGCTGCGCACAGGAGCCTAACGTTGCTTATCTTCATAGCTCGTCGGTTCGTGCAGATGGTGCCCACCTTCATCGGTGCCACCATGCTGGCGTTCCTGATCAGTCAGCTCGTGCCCGGTGACTTCCTGACCACCAAGGCGCTCGAGCCGGGCGTGCGGCCTGAGACCATCGAGCGCATGCGCTCCCAGTTCGGTCTCGACAAGCCCATACACGTCCAGTACGTGCGCTGGATGTCCAACCTGGTACAGGGGAACCTGGGCCAGAGCTTCGTCAGCAACCAGCCGGTCATGGCGCGTATCGCCAGGCCCATGCGCAACTCGATGTACCTCGCGATCACCGCCATCATCCTGCTGTGGCTGGTGAGCATCCCCGCCGGGGTCTACTCGGCGGTCAGGCAGTATTCCCTAGGCGATCAGGTCGTGAGCGTCGTCGCGTACTTCGGCCTGGCGATCCCGAACTTCTTCTTCGCGCAGGTGCTCATCTTGTGTCTGTTCCTGATCCGCAGCTTCACGCGTGACACGTTGGACTTCAACCAGATGCTGCTGCCGGTCGCCGGCCTCACCTCCAACGGTTTCGACCGCATGACGCCCTGGCAGCAGCTCAAGGACATGGCTTGGCACCTGATCCTGCCGGCCTTCGTCGTGGCCACGTCCGGGATCGCCGGCTTCACCCGCGTGTTGCGCGGCCAGATGATCGAGTACCTGAGCTCGGACTTCATCCGCACGGCCCGGGCCAAAGGCATAGGACAGCGCAGCGTCACCTACAAGCATGCGCTGAGGCCGGCCATCATCCCGTTCGTCGCCGGCATCGGGGGGCTCCTGCCCTCGCTGGTCGGCGGAGCCGGGCTCGTCGAGGTCGTCATGTCGTACCCCGGCATCACCCCGGCGTTCCTCGACGCCCTGAACTCTCAGGACATCTACGTGGTGCTCGGGCTGCTCGTGATCACCACGCTGCTCCTCATGGTCGGCAACCTCATCTCAGACCTGCTTCTCGCCGCGGTAGACCCGCGCATCCGGTACGGGTGAGGAGGGCGCTATGACCGACTCGAACGAACACGAGCAAGCGGGCGCCGCCGCCGACCGGGCACAGCCCGGGTCGCACTACGCGGGCGAAGCCGTGCAGAGGATCAGCAAGTCGCAAGGCCAGATCGTCTGGGAGCAGTTCCGCAAGCACAAGGCGGCGCTCATCGGCGGCGTGGTCCTGATCATCATGTACCTGTGCGCGGGCTTCGCCGGGTTCCTGGCGCCATACGGCCTCAACGAGTACCGGAGGTCGCCGGTGGCGGCCTTCCGCCCTCCGACGCAGGTGCACTGGATCGACCCCGCGTCGGGGAGGCTCACGCGTCCCTTCGTCTACGACGTCAAGGAGGAGCGCGACCCGGTCACCCGGCAGCGCGTCTACGTCGAGGACACGTCGGTCATGTACCCCATCAAGTTCTTCGTCAACAGGCCAAGTGAGCCGTACAAGATCCTCGGCATCTTCAAGTCCGACGTGAAGCTCTTCGGGGTCGACGACCCGGCGCGGGTCTTCCTGTGGGGCACCAACAACCTTGGCAAGGACGTGTTCTCGCGGGTCATGTTCGGTGGCCAGGTGTCACTCACGATCGGGATCCTAGCGGTGTGGGTGTCGCTCTTCCTGGGGCTCTTGATGGGCGGCCTGGCCGGCTTCTACGGCGGGTTCGTCGACGACCTCATCATGCGACTCGTCGAGGTCATCGCCGCCATACCAGGGCTGTTCCTGCTCATCGTGTTGGCGTCGCTGCTGCGGGACCCACGCAACCCGATCGCCCAGGCCATCGGCCTGGAGATGACCTCCGCGCAGACGTTCCTCATGACGGTCGTCGTGCTGGGCTTCGTGGGCTGGGGCGGGCTCGCGCGCGTGATCCGCGGGCTGATCCTTTCCGCCAGGGAACTCGACTACGCGGCCGCCGCCAAGGCGCTGGGGGCCAGCGAGTCCCGGGTGCTATGGCGGCACCTGCTGCCGTCCACGGCCAGCTACGTGATCGTCGACCTGACCCTGACGATCCCGGGGTTCATCCTCGCCGAGACCGGCCTGTCGTTCCTGGGGTTGGGACCGAGCGAGGTGGACACGTCGAGCTGGGGTCTGCTGTTGCGCGACGCCACGGCCCGCGGCGTCAGCATCCAGTTCGTGCCATGGCTTCTCATCCCCGGCATACCCATCTTCCTGGCCGTGTTATGTTGGAACCTACTAGGCGACGGCCTACGCGACGCGTTCGACCCGAAGAAGCGCAGGTAGCGTGCTCCTTCGTAGCGGGTCAGATCGCGTATCTCCATACACGCTCTAAGTGACTATCTTGCTGGGCAGCGCTAAAGCACACACAGCGCGCTCTAGCCGACTCACCCGGTCTGCTGCGGTCCTCTCGGGCGCAGACGGCCCGCGACGAGGAGTGTACGCGTAGATGGCCAAAAGCGAGAGGCTACTGGAGGTCATAGACCTCAAGACCTACTTCGACACGGACGAGGGCACGGTCAAGGCCGTGGACGGCGTCAGCTTCCACCTCGACCGCGGCGAGACCCTCGCCGTGGTGGGCGAGTCAGGCTCAGGCAAGTCAGTGACCAGCCTGTCGGTGATGCGGCTGATACCCACGCCGCCCGGGCGCATAGCCGGCGGGCAGATCCTCTTCGAGGGCGAGGACCTCGTCACGAAGTCGGAGCGCGCGATGCGGAAGATCCGCGGGAACGACATCTCGATGATCTTCCAGGAGCCCATGACGAGCCTCAACCCGGTCTACACCGTGGGCGACCAGATCGCCGAGGCGATCGTCCTCCACCAGGGCAAGAGCTACCGCGAGGCCATGCGCATGGCCGCCGAGATGCTCGACCTGGTGGGCATCCCGGAGCCGGGCAAGCGCGTCAAGAACTACCCGCACCAGATGTCGGGCGGCATGCGCCAGCGCGTGATGATCGCCATGGCGCTGTCGTGTGGGCCCAAGCTGCTCATCGCCGACGAGCCCACGACCGCCCTGGACGTGACGATCCAGGCCCAGATCCTCGACCTCATGCGCAAGCTGCAGGAAGAGATCGGCATGTCCATCCTGTTCATCACGCACGACCTCGGCGTCGTCGCCGAGATCGCCGACAGAGCCGTCGTCATGTACGCGGGTCGGGCCGTCGAGGAGGCGGACGTCAACTCGATCTTCGCCGAGCCCCTCATGCCCTACACCCTGGGCCTGATGAACTCGATCCCCCGCGTAGACCGGGCCGCGGAGCACCAGGAGCGCCTCCAAGCGATCCCGGGCAACGTGCCGAACCCGCTGAACCTGCCGGAGGGCTGCGCGTTCCACCCGCGCTGCCGCTTCGTCCAAGACCGGTGCAAGGCTGCCATCCCGCCCCTCGAGGACGCGGGTAACGGGCACCAGGTCCGCTGCGTCCGATGGAACGAGCTCGACCTGAAGTCGGAGATCCTGGCATGAGCGATACGGTCCCCAAGGACGTCGCCGGCACCCACCACTCGACCGACAACATCCTCGAGGTCAGGAACCTCAGGAAGTACTTCCCCATCCGGGGCGGGATCTTCTCGCGCGTCGTCGCCAACGTCAAGGCGGTAGAAGACGTCTCGTTCGACGTCAAGCGCGGCGAGGTCGTCGGGCTCGTGGGCGAGTCCGGCTCTGGCAAGACGACGGTCGGCCGCTCGATCCTGCGCCTCATCGAGCCCAGCTCCGGCGAGGTGTGGTTCGACGGCACCGACATCACCAAGATCAGCAAGTCCGCGATGCGCGAGTACCGCAAGCGGATGCAGATCATCTTCCAGGACCCGTTCGCGAGCCTCAACCCGCGCATGTCGGTCGGGGACATCATCGGCGAGGCCATGACCATCCACAACCTCGCCCGCGGCCGCGAACGCGAGCAGAGGGTAGCCAGCCTGCTAGAGCGCGTCGGCCTGTCGCCCAACCACATGCGCCGCTACCCGCACGAGTTCTCGGGCGGCCAGCGCCAGCGCATCGGCATCGCGCGCGCACTGGCGGTGGACCCGGAGTTCATCGTCGCCGACGAGCCGGTCTCGGCCCTCGACGTCTCGATCCAGGCGCAGGTCGTCAACCTGCTCCTCGACCTGAAAGAGGAGCTCGGCCTCACACTGCTGTTCATCGCCCACGACCTGGGGGTCGTCGAGTACATCTCTGACCACGTGGTCGTCATGTACCTCGGCCGGATCATGGAGATCGCACCCTCCAAGGAGCTCTACGCGAACCCCATCCACCCGTACACCGAGGCGCTGCTCTCCGCCGTGCCCATCCCCGACCCCACCGTGCGGCGCGAGCGCATCATCCTCCAGGGTGACATCCCCAGCCCCATCAACCCGCCGTCCGGCTGCGTGTTCCGCACGCGCTGCCCGATCGCCACGAAGGAGTGCGCCGAGGTCGTGCCTCCGCTCGAAGAGGTCACTCCGGGCCACTTCAAGGCCTGCATCCACAGACCCTGACCGCTCCCTAGCGGTCCCTCAAGCGAACAGAACGCAGCGCGGCCCGGCCATCACGGTCGGGCCGCGGCTTATCATCCGAGCATGGCCCGTGAAGGTACCGGCGACGAACGGACCACGGCGGTCAGGAAGCTGACGCCGTCCGACGTGTTCCGGCTCATCCTGCGCACCTACTGGGTCTCCCTTCCCTACCTGCTGATCTTCGTGCTGGCTCTCCTGGTCGGCACGTGGCTCGTTACGATGGCCTTCGAGTAGTCCCGGTGGGCGTGACAGACGAGCCGCTGCTGAGCGAGGCGCTGGCCGAGGCGATACGCGAGCGGATGCTCGGCGCCCTGCCCGGCGCCGATGACCCAGAGCTACTGGCTGCGCTCCCTACGTCCCTGCCTGATGGTGCG
>DASVCN010000034.1 GCA_036381595.1 Trueperaceae bacterium
TCGTACATCCCCACCCCCTTGCGGGCGGTCTTGAGCTTCGGTCCCGATGCCGGTTCCACCACCAGCACCACCTGCGACCGGGCGGCCTCCGCCTCGATGAGCTTCCGGGAGCTCCTGCTGCCGGTCTCCTCGTCGCTGCTCACGATCAACGTGACGTTGCAGGAACCTCCGCTCGCGCCCTCCTTGAAGGCCCCGATGGCGAAGAGCCCTTGGACGAGCCCTGCTTTCATGTCGAAGACGCCGGGACCGGTGAGCTTGCCCTCCTCCTGAGCGAAGGGGCGGCGGGAGGTCTCGTCGGCCGGCCAGACGGTGTCGAGGTGGGCGAGTACCAGCACGGTGGGAGCGCTCTCGCCCCTGCCGGGCCAGCGGGCCACCAGATGGTCGCCCGCCTCCTGCTGTTCGACGCGCTCGACCTGAGCCCCCGTCGCCCGGCAGGTCGCCTCGACCGACGACATCGCGGTGTCCAGCAGGTCCTTGCGGCTGCTGGGCGTGTCGAAGTTGACCAACGCCGCCAGCATGTCGATCATCTCCTGCTCGCGCTCGGCAAGCCACCGGGCGTAGCCGCGTACTGCTTCCTCGGGAACTCCAACGGGCACCTCAGCCACCCCTCAACGCTTCGGTGGCGCTTCGGGCCAGCCTCGCGGCCGCCCTTGCCGCGCTCACGACCCAGTTGGCCGTCCGGTGTAGTCGAGTCGCGATGGCGTGAGCGGTGGGGTCATCGGCAGGAAGCTTCGCCAGTCGCTCGAGGTCCTTCATGGACGGCACCGGGACCAGCGGCGCGGCGGGGTCGCGCACGTAGCGCACCTCCTCGTGGAAGGCGATCGGCACCAGGTGACGAGACAACCCCAGCAGCGTGTCGTTGATGAGTTCGTTCGACTGGGCCGGCGCCTTCGTAGCGGCCTCGTGGAACTCGTGGACGTCCCTCTGCAGGCTCTCCAGCTCCAACATCAGCCGGCTCAGGTCGAGTTGCTCCCGCGCCGCCTGCACCCGTGGCCGCACGGTTTCGACGATCTCGTCCACGGCCGGCCGGTAGTCGAACGGGAGAAGATCGGCCGTGAGCAGCTCGTTCACGACCGCGAGGTAGATCTTCGTGTCCCGCACGAGGAACTCCTCGTCCACCTTGTCGACGGTGTCGGCGGGCGTGTGCCACCACCAGCCCAGGCCGCCGGCACGCTTGCCACCGGTCTTGAACGAGATGGTGCTCCCCGAGTCCGCCGCATCCTGCTCCGAGAGGGTGCCGAAGACCGAGTTGAGGCCGATCCCGTAGAACGACTGGTCGGCGAAGCGGCCGATCCGTTTCCCCTCGAACTCCTCGCCGGTCACGGCGTTCACGGCGCGGGATGCGAGCGCCTTGGTCTGCGGCATGACCGGCGCCTCGGTGACGATGGTGGCCCCCATCCCCCCGGTCGAATCGACGAAGACGTTCGCGATGCAGTGGTCGTAGAGCTCGTGCCACTTCTCGTCGGCGTACCAGGCCGAGCCGGCGAAGCGGCCGTGGGAGTGTCCCGACCAGAACGCGAGCCGCAGGCCGCGCCTATGCCCCTTCGCTCGTTGCGCCAGGATCCTGGCTACCTCGATGACCGTGGCGTTGGCGCTGCCGTTGTCCATCGCCCCGTAGTACCAGGAGTCGACGTGGGTCGAGAGCAGGACGAAGGGGCGATCGGGGGCGGCGGCCAGGTCGGCGATGAGGAGCGGGATGGGGCGCCACTCGGTAAGGGTCCTGGTGTGGATCGTGACCGTCACCGGCCCCTGGGCGAGTCGTTCTCTCAGGACGCCGGCGGTCGACCGGCGGATCGACATGCTGGGTGTGCCGGGCATGAGCTCGAGACCGCGCTCGGTGGGGTTGCCCCACACGGGTGAGACGCTCGTCTCGTGCAGGTGGTCGTCGTGCACGTGGACCTGCCCAACCGTGCCCCTCGCCTCCCAGTTGGTCACGCTCACCCCGCTGGCCATGCCGTCGATCAGCACGATCGCTCCTGTGAAGTCGGCGTCCGGATCGTTGGCGTCCACCAGCCGGGCGGTGACACCGGTGGCCGGGGTCGAAGTCGCGAAGGCGTGGCTTATCCCTTCGAACTCCCCGCCCCCTTCGACGCTCAGCATCGCGGCCTCGGGCAGACTGATGTATGCGCGGTGGTGGAGCAGCTCGGTCTCGTAACCGTACTCGCGCAGCCGGGCCTCGATCCAGCGGAAGCTCTTGAGTTCGTCCGGCTCGCCCGACAGCCTCACCCACTGGGCGATAGCCGCGGTCGCGTCCATCAGCCTGCGACCCGAGACCTGGGAGAGGAGTTCGTCTTCGCGGGGTCTTGACACCATCTGTTGGTCCTTTCCGTGGCCCATAGGAGGGCCCGTGGGAGTCTGATCCGGCAGAGGTTCCTCTGCCTGGGCCTCAGCCGCGGTTGGCGCGCGGGTCGAGTGCGTCCCGCAGTCCGTCGCCGAAGAGGTTGAAGGCGAGGATGGCGAGCATGATCACCGCCCCCGGGAAGATCGAGACGTGCATGGCGCTTCGCAGGTAGCGGCGGCCGTCGTTGAGCATCGCGCCCCACTCGGGCGTGGGCGGTTGGGCGCCCAGCCCCAGGAAGCCCAGGTAGGAGGCCGAGAGGATCGCGGTCGCCATGCTCAGCGTCACCTGCACGATGATCGGCGGCAGGGAGTTGGGCAGAAGGTGGCTCCTGATGATCCGCAGATCGCCCGCACCCAGCGCGCGGGCGGCCTCGACGTAGACCTCCTCGCGCACCCGGATCACCTCGGCCCGGATGAGCCGGGCGAAGATCGGCATGAGCGAGATGCCGATGGCGATCATGGCGTTGCCCAGGCCGGGCCCGAAGATGGCGATCACCAGGATGGCCAGCAGCAGCGGCGGGAACGACAGCAGGAAGTCGATGGCGGCAGAGAGGAAGCGGTCCACCGTCCCGCCCGACCAACCGGCCGCGAGCCCCAGTGGGAGGCCGCCAAGCAGCGCGATGCCCACCGAGATCACGCCGATGACGACCGAGATGCGTGCCCCGTAGATGACCCGCGAGAGCAGATCGCGGCCCAGGTGATCGGTACCGAACGGGTGCTCGAGGGTGGGCGGTTGGAGCCTGACCAGCAGGTCGGTATCGTTCGGGTCGTAAGGGGCGATGAGCGGGGCGAACACTCCGCTCAGGAGGAGGAAGAGGAGGAGGACGCCTCCCGCCTGGGCCGCGCGGTGGCGGCGGAAGCGCTTGAAGGCACGCATGGAGGGGCGCGAGCCGCGCTGCTCCGTAGGACGCCTCAGAGGGATGACGCTCACCGGCAGCCTCCCCTCACCGGTGGCTCAACTGCGGGTTGATGAGCGGATAGATGAGGTCGGTCAGCAGGTTCACCAGGGTGAAGGTGAGGGCGAAGAGCATCACGATTCCCTGGATGACCGGGTAATCGCGCTGAGCGATGGCGGTCACGAGATAGCTGCCCAGGCCGGGGAGGTTGAAGACCGTCTCGGTGAGGATGGCGCCCGCCAACATGCGTCCGAACTGCAGCCCGGTGATGGTGACGATCGGGATGAGGGCCATCTTGAAGGCGTGCTTCATGATCACCGAACGCGGCCTCAGGCCCTTGGAGCGCGCGGTTCGCACGTAGTCCTGGCCCAGGCTCTCGAGCATGGCGCTGCGTGTTTGCCTGGCGACGACGCCGGCAGAGAAGAGGCCCAGGCTCACCGCCGGCAACACGTAGTGCTGCCAGGAGCCGATGCCGCCGGTGGGCAACCAGTCGAGTTTGAGGGCGAAGAAGATGATGAGCAGCAGGCCCGACCAGAAGATCGGCATGCTCACGCCCACCAGGGAAAATACCGTGCTGAAGTAGTCGAGGGTCGTGTACGGCTTTACGGCGCTGGCGATGCCGGCCGTGAGACCCAGGATCATCGTCACGACGATGCTGGCGAGGGCCAGCTTGAGCGTGACCATGAGCCGCCGGCCCAGTTCCACCGTTACCGGCTGACGCGACCGGATCGAGTCGCCCAAATCGCCCTGGGCGAGGTTGGTCATGAACACGCCGAACTGCACCGGCAGGGGCTTGTCGAGCCCCCACTCGTGCCGCAGCTGCTCGAGCGTCTCGGCGTCGGCGAAATCGCCGGCCATGATCACCGCAGGGTCGCCCGGCACCAGCCGTATCGCCAGGAAGACGAAGGTGACCACCGCCAGGACGGTGGGCACGGTGAGCACGAGTTTCTGCAGGAGATAACGCCACATCAGCGCGGCCTTCTTCTCTCGATCCGATTCGGCAAGGTCGTTCGCTTCTCCTAAGCTGAACAGCGGAGAGGCAGGCGCCCGGGAAGGGAGATCCCCTCCGGGGCGCCTGCCTGATCCATCGGCGCTACTCGATGCTTACGGTGTAGAGCGGCTCCAGGGTACTGAGCGGAGTGATGACGTCCTCGAGGCCTATGACGTCGGCCCGAACGGCCCACAGCTGCGGCTGGTTGTAGAGCGGGATCGCCGGGAGCTCCTCCATCAGGACCCGCTGCAGGTCCTCGAGCAGCTGGCGCCGCGCCTCGGGATCGGGTTCGACCTGCTGAGCGGCGTAGAGCCTCTCGAACTCCTCGCTCACGTAGTAGGTGGGGTTGTTGCCGCCCGGAGGCATCTCTGCCTCGGTGAACACGCCGATGGCACTGTCGGGGTCGCCGTTGACCGAACGCCACCAGGTGAGCGACATCTGTGACTGGGCTTCGGCTGGTGGTTGCCTGATGAACTGCGAGAACTGTGCCCACTCCATCGCCTGTATCTCGACGTTGACGCCGATCTCGGCGAGCTGCGCCTGCACGATCGTGACGACCTCGCTGTCGAGGAGGTAACGACCGCTGCCGTACGAGAGGGTGAAGCTCAGATTGGGGACGCCCGCCTCCTCGAGGAGCTGGCGCGCCTTCTCGGGGTTGTGTTCGTAGACGTCGTACTCGCCGGTGTAGCCGAAGGTCCCGGCTGGAACGAGCGAGTGCGCGACCGGCGCGGTGCCCAGGAAGATGCCTTCGGCCAACGCCTCACGGTCGAGGCCGTAGGCGATCGCCTGGCGCACGCGCACGTCATCGAACGGTGGCTTCTGGGTGTTCATGTTGAGGCGGATGAAGCCTGCCGACGGTGGGTTTATGACGACGATGTCGGGGTTCTCGCTCAGCCTCTGCGCTTCGAGCGGTGAGAAGGCGTGGATGGCGTCGATCTCACCCGCCTCGAGCGCGGCGATGCGGCTCGCCTCGTCGAGGATTACGCGGAACTCGACGGTCTCGATCGCCGGCGCGCCGGCCCAGTACTCGTCGAACGCCTCGAGTACGAGCCGCTGGCCGGGAACCCACTCGACGAACTTGTACGGACCGGGGCCCACGGGGTGCAAGGAGAACGCCTCGTCGCTGCCCGCGGCATCGTAGGCGTCCTTCGAGTAGACGCCGATGAGCGTGTAGGTGAAGGTGTTGAGGAGCGGAGCGAACGGCTCCTCGGTGCTCACCTGAACGCGGTTGCCGTCCAGTTCCTTCACCTCGGTCACCACCTGCAAAGAGGAGCGGCCGATCGAGATCTCGCGGAACCGGTTGATGCTCCAGGCGACGTCCTCGGCGGTGATCTCGGTACCGTCGTGGGCCATCACGCCGTCGCGGATCTTGAAGATGAGTGAGCGGCCGCCGTCGGCAGACTCCCACGACTCGGCGATCCACGGCACCAGCTCGCCGTCTCGCTCGATCACCAGAGGATCGGCGATCTGGGCGACAGCGCCGAACGCCGGCAGGCCGCTCCCCTTGTGCAGGTCGGGGATGGTGATGTCGATGGGCAGGGCGATGATGAGCCGGTCGCGCGACTGGGCGAAACCGAGGGAGGAGGATGCCATCACCACCACAAGGGCAGCGACCAGCAATGCCAGGGACCGTGTCCACTTCAGTGACTTCGAAAAAACCACTGTCCGAACCTCCAAAAAACCCCAGGACTAGAGCAACGGGAGTTTGCAAGATTATAAGCCTGGGGGTGGCGGCGGAGGCTGGCTACTCGCGTTCGGGACGACAAAGCTGGTGGGGTCAGGGTAGCAGCAGGTATGGGCGCTACCGGTGGCAGCTAACCTGCGCTTCGGAGACCGCGGTCGGGGGAAGCGGGCCTAACTTGGCATCGTTGAGGCTGTTAGTCGGTATGCGGTCTGCCTCATGTTTATGCCTCTCGCTGCGCGAGCAGCGCAGTCGTCGGTCGGCCGCAGGTTCCAGGGGGACTGACCCCTGCCTCCGGCCTTCGCAGTTCGCCACGACCCTGTCTCCGCCGCCCAAGGTGATTCCGCCGCTGGCGCCTCACGCTGGGATGAGTGAGGATCGGGGCAGGAGGAGTTCGCTAGTCATGAGCACACGCCCGGCCCGAACGAGAAGCGATCAGACGAAGAGGTCCGAGAGGCTGCCAGGCGCACCTTCTCCGCCGCCGCTCTCGCCTACGTGAACAGCGACGCGCACAGGAGTGGGAGCGACCTGGCCCGGCTGCTCACGCTCGCCGCCGATCGGTTGGGCAGCCTCGCGGGCAAGGAAGCGCTCGACGTCGCCACCGGCGGGGGGCACGTCGCCCTGGCGCTCGCCCAGGCAGGTGCGCGAGTCACCGCCAGCGACCTCACGCCCGGCATGCTGGCGCAAGCGAGCAACTTCCTCCGCGAACAGACGCCCGGAGTCGAAGTCGTCTTCCGCGAGGCAGATGCCGGCAGGCTGCCGTTCGACGACTCGACGTTCGACCTCGTCACCTGCCGCATCGCCGCCCATCACTTCCCCGACCCGCAGGCGTTCCTCGGCGAGGCTGAGCGCACCTTGCGCCCCGGTGGCCTGCTCGTGCTCATCGACAACATCGCGCCCCAGGATCCGGAGCTGGCGCGGGCGATGAACGGGCTCGAACGCAAGCGCGACGAGGCCCACGTGGAGGCGTACGCCGTCTCGTGGTGGGTGGCCGGAGTCACCCGCGCGGGGTTGGAGACCGTACACCTCGAACGCTTCTGGCGGGAGAAGTCGTTCCGCGAGTGGGCCCGGCGCACGCCCCCCGAAGGCAAGGACCCAGCCTTGCACGCCGACGAGGTCGAGGAGTTCCTCCGCGGCCTGTCCCCGCGCGCCCGAAACTACCTGGGAGAACGCGACGACGACCAGGGTCGGCTCGCTTCACTTCGGCACGAGGTGATGATCCTGCTGGCCACGAGTCAGGCCTGAACTCCTCGTATCGGAGCGAAGCAGCCCCCTGGGGAAGAAGACATAGGGGGGCGAACATCTCCGAGAAACAGACGCTGCGGTAAACTTACCGCCGTGAGCAGCGGCCAAACCACGTTGGCAACGAGTAAATCGAGGCCCAGGCGGGTCTACTCCGCCCTGAGGCGCCTCACCACCCCGCTCTACTGGCTCTACGAACGCCGGCTCCTTCGCGCGGTCAAGGCCGACGGCTCGTTGCCCAGGCACATCGGCATCATCATGGACGGCAACAGGCGCTTCGCCAGGACGGTGGGGCTCGACCTCAAGGCCGGCCACGATTACGGGGCCAGCAAGGCCCGCGAGGTGCTCGACTGGTGCCTCGAGCTGGGGATAAAGCACGTCACGCTCTGGGGCTTCTCGACCGACAACCGCGGCCGCGCCCCGGATGAGGTGCACCACCTGCACAGCCTCTTCGCGGCTCAGGCCAAGGAGCTGATAGACGACCCGAGGGTGCACCGGAACAAGGTGCGGGTGCGGATCATCGGCGACATCGAGGACTTCCCGGAGGAGGCCCGCGAGGCGCTGCGCGAGGTGGAGAAACGCACCGAGGCGTACGACGACATCCACCTCAACGTCGCTCTGGGCTACGGGGGCCGCGAGGAGATCGTCACCGCGGTACGCAACCTGCTGCGCTCGAAACTGGACAAGAGCGGAGACCTCGAGGAGCTGGTACGGGCTGTGGACGCCGAGGAGATCGGCCGCCACCTCTACACTGCCGGCATGCCCGACCCCGACTTCGTCATCCGCACGAGCGGCGAAGTGCGGATGTCCGGCTTCCTGCTCTGGCAGACCGCCTACAGCGAGTTCTACTTCTGCGACGCCTTCTGGCCCGAGTTCCGAAAGATCGACTTCCTGCGGGCGATGCGGAGCTTCCAGGCGCGGGAGAGGCGGTTCGGAAGGTGAGCCGATCGGCAGTGTTAGTCGGCTTGCGGTAGGCGACTGACCCCTTTACTTCACCGACCCGGCCGTCAAGCCCGTTACCAGGAACCTCTGCATGAAACCGGCGAAGAGCAGCCCAGGCAAGGCGATGAGCGTCGCCAGGGCACTCATGTCCTGCCAGTAGATCTGCAGCTCGCCTAGGGTCTCGGCGATGACCACCGGCATGGTTTTGGCGTTGATGCTCGTGAAGATGAACGCGAAGGTGAACTCGTTCCAGGCGAGGACGAATATGAAGGTGGCCGTCGCGGCCACACCGGGCAGAGCCAGTGGCAAGGTTATGTGCCGCAGCGCCCGCAGAGTCGTGCAGCCGTCTACCCGGGCCGACTCCTCCAGCTCACGAGGGATGGTGTCGAAGAACGACTTGAGGATCCAGATGGCGAACGGCACGTTGATGGCCGCGTAGACGATGACCAAGCCCAGGTGAGTGTCGAGTAGCCGCAGGTCGCGCATGAGGAGGAAGAGCGGGATGACGGCGGTGATAGGCGGAAGCAGTCTGGTCGCAAGTACCGACATGAGCAGTGGCAACCGACCGTTGAAGGTCAGGCGCGAGAACGCGTATGCGGCAAGGCATCCGGCAACGATAGTCAGCACCGTGGAGAGGGATGCGATGACGACGCTGTTCCAGAGGTTGGGCAGGATGGTGCCTTCGCCCAGGGAGAGGAAGTGGCGGTATGAGTCTAGATTCGGTGAGAAGAAGAGTTTGGGCGGGAAAGCGAAGATGTCGAGTCTGGACTTGAACGAGTTGAGTATCAACCACACGATCGGGACCAGCGACCAGACGGTAAATATCGCAGTCAGGCCCCAGCGCAGCAGCGCATTGCGGCCGAAGATCATCGGGGCCATCAGTGCTGGACCTCCCGGTAAACGAGTCGGATGTAGACGAAGCTTATCGCCGCCCCCAGAACCATCAGGACCACCGCGATCGTCGCCGCCTGGCCGCCGTCGAAGTATCTGAAGTAGGTGCGGTAGATATGGATGCCGTACGGCGTGGTCGAATTGCCTGGGCCGCCGCCGGTCATGATGTAGATCAGATCGAATACCCGCAGTTTGAGGATCGTTTGGAACAGCAGAGCGATGGTGAGCGAGGGCCGCAGCAGCGGCAGGATGATGTGCCAGAGTTCCTGCCAGGCATTGACTCCGTCGGATCGCGCTGCCTCCAGCACCTCCTTGGGGATCGCCGTCAGGCCGGCGAGCAGGATGATAGTCACGAACGGAGTAGACCGCCACACTTCCGTGACGACTACGGCGAGTCGGCTCATCTGCGAGTCGCCCAGCCACGTGACCGGCTGGATTCCTATCAGACCAACGAACCAGTTGATGAGCCCGAAGTCGTGGTTCCACAACAGCCGCCAATCGAGGCCAACGGCTATGGGCGCGATCAGGTAGGGCAGCAGGATTATCGTGGCGAACCACTTCCGGCTCCTGTCGAGCGAACCGAGCAACAGGGCGCCGGTGAGCCCCAGCACGAACTCGAGGGCGATCGTGGCGACCACGAACAGTGCCGTGAAGCTCGATACCGCCCAAAACGTGCCGTCTCCCAGCAGTGTGGCGTAGTTATCGAAGCCGATGAAGCGGGTCGCGCTGGGGTTTATGTAGCGCCAGGCGAAGAAGGAGAGATAGACGTTGTAGACCAGCGGATATATGAGTACGACGCCCAGGAGCAGGAACGACGGCGCCAGCAGTAGATACGGCACAAACCGGTGCGTCCGGCGGGATCTCCTCCCGCCCGACGCACGGTGAGAATCGATGCTCTTCAGGCGGCTAGCAGCCATGTCAGAGCAAGCTGTCTATCTGCCGACACATCGCTCCGGCTGCTTCCTCGGGTGTGGAACGACCCTCGAGCGCGGTCGTGAGTTCGATAGTGATGATGTCGGCCATCTCGGCGAATCTCGGATGAGAAGGGGTGAACTCGGAGGCAGCAGTCGCCGTCAGCCATCCGGCCGCAGCCGGATTCCCGCTGCTGAAGCCCTGGTCGTTGTAAACCGACGCTCGAACCGGGGCATTAGCGTACTCGACCGCCATCGTCAGCTGGTTCTCGGGGTTGGTGAGCCACTGGACGAGTTGCCAGGCGGCATCCTTGTTATCACTGTTCCTGTCTATCGCGAGGCTCCAGAGAGTATTTAGGCTGCGTCCCGGCTCAACGCCGTCGGCGGTGGGGGTGACGCTCCATCCGATGACCTCTGGTCCGGTCTCGGCCACGATGCGGCCGTAGTAGGGCGAGAAGTAGATTCCCATCGCCGCGTCTCCGGTCTGCAGCATCCTGATCTGATCGTCACGGCCCAAGGCGAACGTGTCGGGTGGCATGTAGCCGCCCTGGAAGAGGTCAGCCCAGAATGCGATCGTTGCAATTCCCTCGGGCTCGTCGAGCAGACATTCGGTTCCGGACTCGTCCAGTATCTCGCCGCCGTGCGCGAATAGGAGCCGTGCGAAGTCCTGAGTGATCTCGAACCCTGGTACGCCGCGCATCACTAGACCGTAAACGCCCTCCCGCGTCAGCTCCTTGGCCGCCGCACCCAACTCCTCGATGGTGGTAGGCGGCTCCACTCCGGCCTCTTCGAGGAGATCCTTCCGGTAGTAGAGCATGGTGGTGCCACCGCGAAACGGGATGGCGACGAGGTTGCCGTCGACGGTATTGACAGCGAGTAACGACTGGATGATGTCGTCGGACGCGTACTCGTTATCTGTCGCTTGGAAGCGGTCGCTCAGCGGCTCGAGGAAGGCAGCCACCTCAAGGTTCATCCACGAGTCTTGCAGCGTGGCGACGTCGAACCTGCCCGTACCGCTCACGTACTCGATCACCGCTCGCTCGCGAAGCTGATCGGTCGGGGCGGTCACCACCTCGACCTCTATGCCGGTGGCATCGGTGAATTCGCTTACCAGTCCCCCCTCACCCCCGGTCGCTTCATAGAGGGTGGGGTGGATCAGAAGGGTGATGCTCTCCTGGGCCGAGGCCACCATCAACAGCGAGATACTCGTCGTAGCGATAAACACCAGAACCAGATTTCGTATTGAACCGTTGATCCTTGTCATGCTCACTCCTTCGCGAGTCGAGGTTGGGGTCGTGTAAGCGGATCGTTCAGTGGGTCCCGTCTACCACCCCCCCTTGCGAAGCGATCCGCTCACGCAATGAATCGACCGCTACTTTGCGGACGTCGGGAAGACCTTGCCGGGAAGCCAGGGCTCCTGCCGTGCCGGCGGCCTGACCCATCGCCATGCAGGGTCCCATGACTCTCGCGGAACCGTTGGCTTCACGGGTCGAGGAGAAGCAACGGCCAGCGACCAGGAGGTTCGACAGGTTTCGCGGGACGAGGCTACCGAACGGGATGTCGTAGGAGCGGCCGTCCTTGACGGGGATACGTTCCTGCTCCCGGCCGGCCCCATGGAGGTCTACGTGGTGCGATCCCTTGGCCACCCCTTCGGCGGACTTCCGACCTTCGAGCACGTCCTCGGTGGTAAGCACGTAGTCGCCCATCACTCGCCTCGTCTCGCGGATGCCAACCCGCGGCGCGATCCCTGAGAGGTGGGCATCCTCGAAACCGGGAACGCAGTCGCGGAGGAAGCTGGTGGCCCGCGCCACCTGGTCGGTGAGGGTGGAGAGGGAATCACTCAGCCGTTCGATGTCGGTGGCGTCGAGTTTGGCGAGCCGGGTCGTATTCAGGCCAACCTCGCGCCTCTGTAAAGAGGTCGGCCACATATAGACGGCGGTGGTGTCGAAGAGCCGGCCGGAAGAGATCGCCCGGTCCATCAGGTCGCCGTTGGCATCGAGGACGCAGAAAGGAAGTCCCTTGTCATAAACGGCCGCTGCGCACTCCGCAGGTGTCTTCTCGATGATCGGGTTCTCGGCGAGGATGAACTGATCAGGATTGTCACGCATATAGCGCAGGTACTTCTCGTAGCTCACTCCACCCATTCGGAAGATCAGGCTGGCCGGTTGCATCTCTCCGTCACGACCACCCGCTTCGTACGGGGCTCCCGCGGCGATCGAAACGTCGCCGTCACCGGAACAATCGATGAAGACATCTGCCTGGATGAAGGTGCGCCCGTTCTTGTTGGTGGCCAATACGCCCAGCACTCGACCGTGCTCCACGATCGGCTCCTGGGCGAGGGTGTAGAGGAGGACCGTGACCCTGCTCTGGGCGAGCTTCTCCATGAGGACGATCTTCATGATTTCCGGATCGAAACAGACCCCGTAGTTGAGCCGCCAGTCGAATACCTCGCCGATGTAGCCGCCCAATTCGGCGCACGCGTCAAGCAGTTCCCGCATAACGCCGCCGACTATCCACTCACCTCGAGCGTTCAGCGCGCCGTCGATCGGCAATCCGCTCAACAGCTCGCCACCCACCGTGGGTCCGCTGTCCAGAAGCAGGGTGCGGGCGCCGTTGCGTGCGGCGGCAATGGCGGCGCTCACTCCAGCGCTACCGGCCCCGATGACAACCACGTCGTATCTCTTCGATTTGAAGGCTGGGTACACTAATCCTCCTCTTCGCCGACGCCGTTGAGTTCCTGGCTCGACTTGGATCGACGTACGATGGTTTCGACACTTCCGATGTGCTGCCTCATTAGGTCCCGCGCCGCTTCGGCATCCCCCTCGTATATCGAGAACGCGATGAGGCGGTGGAAGTGCTTCCCCTTCTCACGCACTATCGGGTCTTCGGCTGGATGCGGCTCTGTCTTGCCGAAGAATTCGTACAGCGTGAGGACCATCTCGGATACGACCGGATTGTGCGAGGCGTTGCAGATAAGTGAGTGGAAAGCGATGTTGTGGCGAGCCCACTCCCCCGGGTCCCTGAGGGCCGCGTCCTCCTCTTTTGACGCCCTGACGATCGCTTGGCGCTCGGCGTTGGTAGCCCGCTGAGCGGCCAGCGCGGCGACCTGCGGTTCGAGTAGACGCCGTGCTTCGAGGAGGTGCGCACGAGTGGGCGCGGGCGTAAAGCTGAGCGACAGGAGCATCTCGTTGTCCGGACCCAAGTTGGTCGACACGAAGGTGCCGCTGCCCTGGACGACTTCGAGGACGCCTCGGCTCTCGAGAACGCGGTAAGCCTCTCGTACCGATCCCTGTCCAACGTTCAGTTCCCGAGCCCGTTCGGCGATCGTGGGCAGGCGGTCCCCGGGTTTCAGCTCACCTTCGAGAATCTGCCCCTTGATCTCCTCGACTATCGCTTCGTACGTAAGTGCCCGGTCTGAAACGCGAGTAGGCATCCTGCCCTTCCTTCTGAATATGTTCTCAGGGTCATCGGATGATTTGAGCAATCATGCGATGTTTGTGTTGGGAAGTCAAGAGTGGAGCCCGGGGCCGACGGAAGACGCAGCACGGAGAACCGGAGGCGAAACCGCTGCCCTTTTCATTAGGAGGACCAAACGTAGCGCCTCTCACGTTCGTATAAACAGAGGCGGCAACGAGGAATGAGGTATCGAACCTCCTCCCCTCCACCCACTTGCTAACCTCTTCGGAGTGAAGTCAGGTCGCCCCCGACCCGCTCCGCTGGACGACACTGTGTCGCCCGGTCCGGCTGGTCCTGCCTCCATCCTCCGCAGCGCGCGCTCCCGCCTGGGCCGCATGGCGTTGGCGGTTCTCCTCTGCCTCCTTGCGGGCACGGTGTGGGCGAGCGAGATCTGCGCCTCCGAGTTGCGGGCGGCGATCGTTCCCGACGCGGCTCCCGCTCGCGTGGCGACGGCGTTGGTGCGCACGGCGGTGGAAGCGATCGAACCCGCCATGCCGGCGGTCCGGGGCGCTTCACGCCAATGGGAAGACGCCAACGCGCACTGGCTCGACCGGCGCGGCTTCCTCCCGCGGCAGTGGGACGAGGACGGCGGGCTCACGTCCGCGAACTGGGCTTCTCTGCTGGCGAAGTTGCAGGAGCCGTACCGAGTGTCTCCGCGTAGGCTCTCGGGCGCGACCGATCCGCAGACACTGCTCGAGGAGACTCAGCGGGCGCTCGAAGCGGTCGTGGAGAGCCTACGCCCCCTCGCCCTGCTTGCCACCGTGCCGGGCGAACGCGACGAGTTGGCCTTCGCCGGTGTCACCTGGAACTGGACGCCCAAGCCGCGCTTCCTGCTCTTCGATCCCCGCGGTCTCGACTTCGGGCCCGACGGAGAGGTCGACTCCATCCTCGCCTCGCTGGGCACCTGCGCCTGGCAGCCGCGCTCCTACCTGAGCACCAACGCTCGCACCGCCACCAACTTCTATCTGGGCAGCGACAGCGCCCGGGCGAGACTGCTCGCGACCGATCGGGCCGACTACTCGGAGCTCGTCCCCGTGGGACAGGAGATGGAGTTCCTCTCCTTCGAGGCCGAGGCCCTGGCCGGAGCCCACGTCGCCGCCATCGGCTTCGAAGGGCCGGGCCCCTCGTTCGGCCAGGTGGCCGGGCTGCTGCTCCGGGCCGAGTCGAACATCGGCGCCTTCGACCTGATGTACTACATGACCCTCCCATGAGGGAGTGGCGAGTGGCGGGCCGCTTCGCCTCCACGCGCGGTACCATTCGGGTAAGAGGAGATGAGTTGAACGATTTCGTTGCCGTCATCATGGCTGGGGGCCGTGGGCAGCGCTTCTGGCCTTTGTCCACCGAGGCGCGTCCCAAGCAGTTTCTCGATCTAGGCCAGGACGGGCGCACCCTGATCCAGGCGACCTTCGACCGGGTGTTGCCGCTGGCTGGCGACCCGTCGAGGATCCTGGTCGCGACCGGCGAGCGGTACGTGCCGTTGGTTTGCGAGCAACTACCCGAGCTTCCCGCCGGCAACCTGATCGTGGAACCCGTGGGCAGAGATTCCGGTCCCGCCGTCGCCCTGGCCTCGCTCGAGGTGCAGAGGCGCTTCGGTGACGTCATCGCCGGCTTCTTCTCCGCCGATCATCGGATCGTGGATGCGAACGGTTTCCAGCGGTCGCTGGCTTCTGCGATCGAGCTCGCTGCCGGTAGGGCGGGGCTCGTGACCGTGGGCATCACCCCGACTCAACCCTCCACCGGTTACGGCTATATCGAGCAGGGGGCGGCGGTCGGTGCCGGTTTCGAGGTGTCGCGCTTCGTCGAGAAGCCGAACCTGGAGCGGGCTACCCACTACCTGGAGTCGGGCAACTACCTGTGGAACGCGGGTATGTTCGTCTGGCCGGTCGACGTCATCCTTGAGGAGCTGGACGCCCATGCGCCGGAGCTGATGGCCCCTCTGCGCGCCGCCTTCGAGCGGAACACGGTGGCGCGGGACTTCCCCGAGCTGCCCAAGATCAGTATCGACTACGCGGTCATGGAGCATACTCGGCGCGCCTACGTCGTTCGCGGCGAGTTCGACTGGGACGACATCGGCGACTGGGTGGCGCTGGAGCGTCTGCTCGAACGCGGCGAGGACGGCTCCAACACCGTCGTGGGTCAGCACGTGGGCCACGAGGCGTACGGCAACATCGTCTACACCGAGTCGTCCGACGACGTCATCGTCACGCTAGGGGTCGAGGACCTGGTCATCGTCAAGCGCGGCAACACGGTGCTGCTGGTGCGCAAGGACCGGGTGCAGGAGCTCAAGAAACTGCTCGAGGACGAGCGGTTGGCGGAGCTGGTTCTGGAATAGTCGAGCCGGGACGGAACGAGCGGTTGACGGATCTGGTGTTGGAGTAGGGCGAGGCGGGAGCCGTCTTCTTGCGCTCCTACTCTCTAGCGTAGATGTCCTCCAGATCCACGAGGCGGATCGAGGGGTCCTGCTCGGCCAACGCTTCGAATCCACTCTCGAAACCAGCCGCCGAGAAGAAGATGTGCCCCGCGGACTTCTCGACATCGAGCGCATCGGCCGCCCAGCCCGATCCGGACCGCGCGAGGTCTTCGAGGTCTCGCCTGAGCTGCCAATGCAGATGCTGTCCCACCGGCTTCGACGACCACTTCACCTCACCGGTTAGAACTCGTTCATCATCCAACCTCGCGACGAAGTCGATCTCGATGTCCCGGCGGTTCTTGTCCTTCCCCTCCCAGCGGGCTACTTCCCTTGCCCCCGGCACTCCCCGCCTGACGTGTTCGCTACCGAAGGCTTCTCGGCAGATGCCCTCGAAGATCTTGCCCATGTAGTCGTCCAAGTATCCCTCGACGTACCTCTTCCAGACCTCATGCACGTCTCCCGTTTCAAGGCGACTACGGTGGGGGTAGACGAATCTGTACCAGAAGCTGACAGCATTGTCCAAGATCCGGTACCGGTATGGAGTGCGGGTCCCGGACTCGAAGTTCCGTTCTCGCCAGATCAGCTCCAGGTCTTCCAGTACCTCCAGAGCCCGCCTCACGACGTGCGGTCTATCCTGCAACCCGGCTGAGTTAGCGATCTCGTTCAACAAGGATGCCCCGTTGGCAACTGCCGTAAGCACGGCGCGGTACTCCGCGGGATCGCGGATACCCTTCTCCTGTTCGATTATCCGCTCCAACTGGATATGGATTTCACCGCGGGGGGAAAGGATCGAGTCCGTCACCCGCTGTGAGAGCGACTCACCCGGCTGAATGGAAGCGAGGTACCTCGGCGTGCCCCCGAAGATTCCGTAGATCAACGCCTTCTCACGCAGCGATCGCCCGGGTGTCATCAAGGCAGAGTTGAGGTAGTCGAAGGGGCGAAGACGGGCAGCCCAGTCCCACCTGCCATAGAGCGGACCTGCGCCACTCTGCAGGTTCTGCATCGTGCTTACCTCCGAACCACACGCAACGAGGATCAGGGGCCTTCCCTTCAGTTCTCGGTCCCAAACGGCCATCAGCTGAGAGGCGATGTCCTCGTCCTTCCCTAGAAGGTGCTGGAACTCATCGAGCACGACGACGAACGGGCCGTCACTTGCGAGGTCGGCGAAGAGACGAAAGATGTGGCGCCACGTCGGATAGAGCGCTGGATCCGCCTCGTCCTGTTCCGGAAGGAAGGCGGCAATCTCTTGGAGAAGGTCTCTCTTGTTGAGCTCACCTGTCGTGTCTCCCGCAAGAAAGTAGAAGAAGCGACCGTCCTGCCAAGCGTGATCGAGGAGAAACGTCTTGCCTACCCTGCGTCTCCCGTACAGGAGGGCCAGTGCCGGTCTCCCTCTGCTAACGAGTCGCCTCAATTCAACGAGCTCGGCTTCTCTGTTCACGAAGCCAGGTCGTTCTGCCGAGCGCTTTGACACCATAAGGTAATTAGACCATAGTGTTATTACACCGTGGTGTCAATAGGAATACCGGCCGCTCGGGCTTCGAAGGGTGCGCCTCGACGCTCAGTAGTACACTCCCCAACGGAGATGACCCCCACCCTCTGGCGCGCGCTACTCCTCTCCCTGCTGCTGAGCGTCGCCGGCGTCCTGGTCGTCGCCCTCTGGCTTGGCGAGCCGGGCGACCTCCGCGCGCTGTCGCGGCTGTCGCTGCCGGACCTGAGCGTCGCTCTGCTGCTCCTGGTCACGAGCCTCTTCGCCGGCGGAGCGCGCCTGCGCATCCTCGTCTCGATGGTGGGCGAGCGCGTGAACCTCTGGCGCGCCACCAGGGCCTTCGTCCTCGGACTCTTCGCGGCTGCGGTCACGCCCAGCGGAGGCGGCAACGCGCCGGCTATCGGGCTCTCGCTCATCCGCGACGGCGTTCGCTCCTCGGCCGCCTGGTCGGTGACGATCTACAGTTCGATCGCCGACCTGCTCTTCTTCGCCTGGTCCATCCCAGTGGCGAGCCTGGTGCTATACCGGACGGACGGACTGCTGAGCTTCCGGCTGTTCTGGCTGTCGCTGCTGGTGAGCGTCGCCTCGCTGGTCCTCTGGTACCTGCTGGCGTTCGAACTGGGCCGGGCCACCCGGCTGAGCGGCAAACTCTTCTCCCTGCCCGGCCTGCGCCGCTGGCGCAAGAGGGTCATGAGGTCGCTGGCCGATGTGGGCACGGCCACAGCCCAGGTCACCGACTCGCACCTGGGCCTGCACCTGCTGCTGCAGCTCCTCACCGCCCTGCTGCACCTGCTGCTCTACGCCATCTTCTATGTCATCGCCACCTCCCTGGGGGCCCAGGTAGCTCTTCCGGTGAGCCTGGCGATCCTGCTCCTGGTATCGGTCACCAGCTACTTCGTTCCCACCCCGGGCGCCAGCGGCTACCTCGAACTGGCCATGTCGTTCGCCTTCGCCCGGCAACTCCCTTCCGCGCTGCTCACCGCGACGGTGGTGGGCTACCGGGCGCTCTCCTACTACGCCGCCATCCTGCTGGGTGGCCTCCTGGGCGGCGCGGTCCTTACCAAGGAGATCGCCAGGCGGACGCAGACGGGCGAGGCGGTGCCCGAGTGACGGGGGGCTGGCACTGGGCTGAGGAGCAACCGCACGCGGGTGTGGAGCGACCGCACGCGGGTGCGGTGTCGAGGCACGCGGGTGCGGTGTGGAGGCACGCGGGTGCGGAGTGGAGGTACGAAAGTGCGGAGCGACCGCACGCGCGTGCGGAGTGGAACTGGTCGGAGCGCACGCAGAGGCGCCAGCGGGTGGCCGAGTGAGTCCAGCTCCTCGGGAAGCAGAACGGCCGCTCACCATCGCCCTCGCCAGCATCGAGTACCCGCCCGACCGCTTCAGCGCAGGCATCGGCTCGTATGCGAAGGCTCTGGCGCGGCTTCTGCACGAACGCGGCCACCGGGTGCATGTGGTCACCCGGGGTACCGACCGCGAAGAGTTGACCGAAGAGGAGGGCGTCTTCGTCCACAGGCTCCTGCCCGGCCGGCCGGAGCTGCCGGAGAACCTGAGCCCGGGCCCGATCGTTCGGCTGCTGGCCCGTAGCCTGCCCGCCGAACTTGCCTACCGCCGCAAGGTGGTCACTACCCTCACGAGGCTGGTCCGCCAAGAGGGGGTGGACCTGGTCGAGGCGGCCGATCACATGGCCGAGACGCTCGGCTACGACCCGACGAGGTTCCCGAAGGTACCGTTCGTGGTTCGCCTCCACACCCCGCTGGCGGTGACCGAGAGGCTCGCGCCGAACATCCCCGAGACGGCGCGCCTGGGCATACGGCTCCTCGAGCGCCGGCTGCTGCGCAAGGCCACCCACCTGACTTCGCCCAGCGCATCGGCCACGGCGGTGATCATGGCCGAGATGGGACTCGACCTGCCCGTCGCCACCTATCCGAATCCGCCGAGCTACGCGGCCCAGGCTCGTGATCCGGGTGTCCAGGAGGAGCCCGGGATGGTGCTCTTCGTGGGTCGCCTCAATACCCTCAAGGGCGTCGATCTGCTGGCCCGCGCTATCCCCCGCGTTCTCGAAGTCAGGCCCGACGCGCGCTTCGTCTTCGCCGGGGCCGACAACATCCCCTACGGCGGCTTCCCGTCGGTATCGCGCTACCTGCTCTCGTTACTGCCGTCCCGAGCGCACCACGCCATCGCCTTCACCGGCCACCTCCTCCACGACGAACTGCGCGACCTCTACCCTCGAGCGACGCTCTGCGTCTTCCCCTCACGCTTCGAATCGTTCGGCTACACCTGCCTGGAAGCCATGGGCTTCGGCAAGGCGATAGTAGGCAGCAACAGCGGCGGGATGGCGGAGATGCTCGACGGGGGGGCAGGCCTCCTCTTCACCCCGCCTGATGTGGACGAGCTGACGGAGAAGATCCTCCGCCTGCTGAACGACCCCGAACTGCGGCGCGACCTGGGCGCGAGGGCGCGGCGCCGAGCGGCCGAGGCGTACGGTCAGGAGGCGGTGATGGACCAGGTCGAGGAGTTCTACCGGCGCGCCATCGCCGAACGTTCACTCGGGCCGGCGTGATTCGAGGGCAACGACGGCGGGCCCCAAGCGACTCGAGACGGACGAGCCGGACCGGCCGGTATGACGGCAGCGTGTCGAGGCGTGCGGCCCGCCGTGACGTGAGAGGGCCCGGACGGCCGCCCCTCCCCGATAATTGCGGGGTATGCGTACCCCTCGACTACTCCCGCGCTGTCCCCGGGGAGATGGATGAGCAGGCTGGAGAGAGCGCTGCGGGCACGCCGCTACCGCCTGGAAAGCTCGTTCCGTCTGCTGACATCCTCGCTGAGGATGCTCCCCCGGACGCTGCTCATCGGGGCTCAGAAGGCCGGCACCACCTCGCTCTTCGAGTACATCGTTCAGCACCCCGCCGTCGGACGGCCTCGCCGCAAGGAGGTGAGGTTCTTCCACAAGCATTACGGGAGGGGAATGAAGTGGTACCACTCCCAGTTCCCGATTCCGATCCCCGGAGTCACGGAAACGATCGACGCCAGCCCTGGCTACCTCGACCACCCGCACGTTCCCGCCAGGACAGCCCACCACCTACCGGACGCCCGGTTCATCGTGCTGCTGCGCGATCCGGTGGAGCGCGCCTGGTCACACTACCGCCACTCGCTGCGACTCGGGGCCGAGACCTTGTCCTTCACTGAAGCACTGTCGGCAGAGGATGAGAGGATCGAACCGCTGCTCGAGCGGATGGAGAAAGAGCCGACCTACTACCCGGAGCAGTGGGCGCAGTTCACCTATCGCCGGAAGGGTCGTTACGCGGAGCACCTCGAGCGCTGGTTCTCTCACTTCGACCGTCGCCGGTTCCTGATCCTCACCAGCCACGAGTTCCGCACCTCCCCGGAAGCGACGATGGAGCGAGTCTGGCGTCACCTCGAACTGCCGCCGCACCGCGCGAGCGAGTACCCGCGTTACAACGAGGGTCAGGCGGTCCAGGTGTCCGATCCCGCTACCGGAGCGGCTATGACGAAGCTCCGGAACTACTTCGAACCGCACGACCAACGGCTCGAGGAGCTTCTGGGCCGTAGCCTCGAGTGGCGGGAGGCGCGAGGCTCGCCCGGCTGATCAGGAGCGCCGCTGCGGGCGGTTGCCACCACCGGAATCAGCAGGATCTACGGCATCATCGAGGTCTCGAACAGCTCCTCGACCCGCACCTCTTCGCCGGGTTCGAAATAGGCCGTGTCCATCTGCGCGAGTTGCAGCCGGCCGGAAACGTCGTCGTTCACGCCGTGCCAGTAGGTGTAGTGGTCGATGACCCAGATCCCGCTCTCGCGGGCGCCGTTGCCCGAGCCCTTGATGCCGCCGAACGGCATGTGCGCCTCTGCCCCGTTGGTGGTGTTGTTGATCGAGGTCATGCCCGCCTCGATGCGCTCCTTGAAGGCGTGCGCCCACTCGCGGTCGTTGGTGTAGATGGCGCTGGAGAGCCCGTAGTCGACGGCGTTGGCCGTCTCGATGGCCTCTTCGATACCGTCCACCTTGACGAGGTTGATGGTGGGGCCGAAGATCTCCTGCTGGAACTGCCGCATGCCGGGCCTGACGTTCTCCCAGACGGTGGGCCAACCGTAGAACGAGGCGTCAGGGTCGCCCACGAAGCCTTCGGGCCTGGAGTCCTGGGTGATGCGCCCCTCGCCGTACAGCTTCGTGGCGCCGTCCTCCTGGCCCCACTCGTAATGCTCGAGCCAGCGGCGGAAGAAGCGCTCGTTGATGAACGGTCCGTAGAGCACGTCCTCGTGCTTGAGCGGGTCGCCGATCCTGATCTTGCGGACCTCGACCAGGAAGCGCTCCCTGAACTCGTCGTATACCGGCGCGTCGATGATGAGGTTGCCGGCAGAGGTGCACCGCTGCCCCCCTGTCCCGAACGCAGAGAAGATGGAGCCCTGCACAGCGTTCTCGAGGTCGGCGTCCCGCAATACAACGAGCGGGTTCTTGCCGCCCAGCTCCAGGGTCGGATGCTGGAGGTTGCGACCGGCGATCTCGCCCACCTGCCTGCCAACGGCAGTCGAACCTGTGAACGCGATCTTGTCGATCATGCCCTCGTCCATCATCTCGATGAGGTACTGGCCGGCGGCGTCCTTGCCGCCGCCGAAGACGACGTTCATGACTCCGGCGGGCAGCCCCGCAGCCTGCATAAGGCGCACCAGGGCGTATGCGCAGGCCGGCGCGTCCTCCGAGGGCTTCCAGACGACAGCGTTGCCGGTGACCAGCGCCGGGATGATCTTCCAGGAGGGCACCGCGACCGGGAAGTTGCCGGCGGTCACGATGCCGACCACGCCCAGTGGGCGACGGTAGGTCATCAGCTCCTTGCGAGGCATCTCGGACGGAACCGTCTGCCCGTAGAGCCTGCGCCCCTCGCTCTGGAAGAAGTCGCAGGTGTCTATCGCCTCCTGAACGTCGCCGCGCGCCTCCTTGAGGGTCTTCCCCATCTCGCGCGAGACGAGCCGGGAGAGCGCCTCCTTCTCGCGGGTGATCGCCTGGCCGATCAGGCCGATAACCTGTCCGCGGATCGGCGCCGGGGTTCGTGACCAGCTCTGGAACCCCTCCCGTGCGGCCTTGCACGCGTCGCGCACCTGATCCTTCGTCGCCTCGGGGAAGACCCCGACGAGGTCCGCCTGGTCACTCGAGTTGCGCGATTCGAAGGTCCTGTCGCTGCTCACTTCGCGCCCGCCTATGAGGTTCGGGTAGCGCTTGCCCACGGCTGCCTGTGCCATGAATCGTCCTCCTTTTCGGTTCGCTGTTGATGTTCCGCTCGCGCCCGCGCTGCCTGGCGGGCCCCGGTGAGCGGAGCAGGGTGCTATGGGGCGATGGTATCACGGGCACGAGAATCGCCCGGCGCGCTCACGCCTCTTCGATCTGAGCCGTGAGAGACGGCAGACGGATCGTGAAGACGCTGCCCTTGCCGGGCCGGGAGCTCACCGCCAGCTCCCCCTCGTGGCGCTCGATGATCCCCTTGGCGACGGTAAGGCCAACCCCGGCACCCTGAGATGGCGAGCCGCTCACGAACCGCTCGAAGATCCGCGCCTGCTCGAGCACGTCGAGCCCCTTGCCCTCATCGCGTACCGCCAGCTCCACGCGGTCGTCGGTCTGCTCCACCGAGATCGTCACCTGCTCGGCAGCACTCGCCTGCACAGCGTTGCGAACCAGGTTGCGCACCACCTGGGTGAGTCTTTCCGAGCTGCCCAGCACGTCGGCCCCCGGTCGGCCCGTTATCGCCACACCCGGATACTGGCGGGCGACTCGCCAGGCCACCTCGTAGAGGTCCACCGCGCCCAGCTCGAGCGGAAGTTCCAGCTCGCCGCGGGCCAGCGTGAGCAGGTCCTGGGAGGTGTAGAGGAGTTCGTCGGCAGCGTCTTTGGCGGCCTGGAAGCGGGGGTCGGCGTTCTCGGCCGCGAGCGCGTTCAGCTGCCCGGCAACCACGGAGAGGGGAGCCGCCAGTTCGTGAGCCACCTCGGCCAGGGCGTCGCGTTCCGACTTCTGCCTCGCCCTGATCGCCTCCAGGGCCCGCTCGAGAGCCTTGGCCACGCGCGCCACCTCGTCGTCGGGGCCCTCGTACTTCTCCATCGTCGGGTTGGCCGGGTCGAGCCGGTCAGCCTGGTCGGCCAGTTGCTTGAGCGGGGACAGGGCGCGCTGGAGGGTCCTCAGGCTCAGCTGCAGACCGAGCAGACAGATGACAACGCCACTGACGACCAGGCTTCGGATGAGGATCAGCCGACCTCTGCCTATGACGGTTGCGTCGTAGCCCATACGGATGGTGCCGACCTCCGTGCCCAGCGGGGTGATCCAGGGAACCGAGGCGGTCAGGGTCGGTACCCCCTCGAACTCGATCAGTTCCGGCTCCTGGAAGTAGGGAATCGCTTCCTCCTCTTCGGGGGGGACGATCACCTCGCCGTCCCTGGAGACGAACTGGAGGCGGCGACCGCCGGACCCGTCGATGAATTCGACGCCCACCTGTGAGGTCTCGAAGAAGCGCTGGATCTGGTGCAGGTCGCGCATCAGGAGCGTCTCCAGCTGCCGGTACTGCAGCCTGCCGAAGAGCACCACGGCCAGCACCCCGAACGCCAGTATCGCGACGAGTAGGGCGGTGGTAAGCAGGAGGCTGAGGCGGAAGCGAAGCACGACCCGGATCCTCGGATGCCGGCCCTATCGGACCAGGTATCCCTTGCTGCGGACCGTCTTGATCACTTCGCTCATCCCCGCCGAAGCCAACTTCTTGCGCAGATTGTGCACGAACACCTCGATGGTGTTGGAGCCTGGCTGGTCCGCTCCGTAGAGCTGGCGCTGCAGCTCCTCCTTCGAGTAGAGCCGGCCCCGGTTGCTTATGAGCAGCCTCAGCAGCTCGAACTCCAGATCGGGGAGCACGAACGCCTTGCCGTCCACGATGCAGGTGTTCGAACCCGGGTCGAGCACCAGGTCGCCGTAGCGGAGCTCGTTCGCCGTGCGCTCCCGTTCGCGTAGCCGGGCGTGGATCCGGGCCACCAGTTCGTGGATGCTGAACGGCTTGGTCAGGTAGTCGCTTGCGCCGGCGTAGAGCCCCTCCACCCTGCTGTCGACGTCGGCCCTTGCGGTCAGGATGAGGATGCTCGCTTCGCTACGCCCTTGCAGCCACTCCGCGACCTCGATGCCGTCCATGTCGGGCAGGTTCAGGTCGAGCACGATCAGGTCGAACGGCTCCTCCTCGGCAACGAAGAGGGCTTCGCCGCCGGTCGTCACGGAACGCACCTCGTACCCCACCTGGCCCAGCTGCTCTTCGAGCAGCGAGACGAGGCTCAGGTCGTCTTCGACCACGAGCAACCGCGCTGACTGCTGTTTCACCGGCTCCAGGATAGCCTGCCCAGGGTCAGCAGCCTTCGTTCGCCCCATCATCGCGGTGCGGGTCCACCAGCTCCTCGACGGGTTGGGTTGGTGCCGTGAAGGCCACGTTTTCTGCCTGCTGGGTCGAGACCGACGCATCATCGACTACGACGCAGGTCTCGGTCGTGCCGGCCGTACTGCTCGGCGTTGGCGGCGGCGTCGGGGCCGGCGTGGTCGTCGTGCTCGTAGTCGGGTTGGTGTTCGTTGCTGGGCTCGTACTCACCGGGTTGGTCGCTGCTGGACCAGCTGTCGTCGTGCTACTCCCCGCTGCCCCGACTCCCGGATCTGACATCCCCGTCTGCGCTCCGTTGGACCGTGCCGGCGGAGTGTTCGACCTCCCGGGTGGATCAGCAGGAGCACCCCGCCGTTCTGCGGGCCCGCCACTCCTCCCCGGACCGGACGGCCGATCCGAAGCTGGCCCGGCGCCTGCTTCTTCGGGCGGTGAAGTCACCGGAACCGTCATCGAGTGTTCGGTCTGCTCAGGAGCGGCCGGTCCGGTCGACATTGTCGAGGGCGCATCGGGCGATGTCGTGTTCGGCAGGGTCGGCGCCTGGGTGTTCGGGACTGTCGTTTGCGGTGCGGTGTTGGCCGGCGCCGGGTCGTTCACAGGTGCCGGATCGTTCGACGGACGGCCAGCGTTACCGGCCGCCTTGGGAGCGGCACCGACGGCGGGACCGTCGGCATCTACCGGAGTGCCGCTCGCGCCGCCGGGCGAGGGCGGGGAGGCGGCGGGAGTGGGCGGGGAGGCGGTCGGGGCTGTCGCCGTATCGACGAACGGGTTGACGGGCGGTTCGGCCACCGGCTCGGTCACCGGCTCGGTCGGCGGCTCCTCGGCAGCCACCGGCGGGACGGGCTCCGACACCGGGCCCCCGACCTCGGTAGTCGTAGGCGGAACTGACTCCGTCGTTGGCTCCGCCGCCTCCGTAGTCGCGGGCGGAACGGGCTCCGTTACCTCCGCGGGCCCTTGCGTCTGCAAGCTGGCGCCATCGACGGTCGACGACGCTCCTTGCGAATCGGGCTCGCCGGTTGGCTCGGACGAGGGAGTCTCTTCGGTCGAGGAACCTGCAGGCGCCGGCTCCTCGGTCACCGGCTCCTCGGTCACCGGTTCTTCGGCCGGCTCCTCGGTCACCGGTTCTTCGGCTGCCGGCTGCTCGGCGGCGGGTTCATCGGTCACCGGTTCTTCGGGCGCGGGCTCGACGTTCGTCGCTTCCCCAGCCGGTGGCGGCTCGGTAGCGGGCTGTTCGATCGTTGACTCATCGGTAGCAGGCGTCGTTGCAGCGGATTGCTCCGACGCCGGCTCTACCGGAGCCGGCTCTTCTGTCGCGGCTTCGGCCGACTGTTCCTGGGCAGGAGCTGTTTGCGTGGGCTCGACCGGCTGCTCCTCCGCGGGTGCAGGCTGGGTAGCTTCGGCTGACTGCTCCTCGGCAGGAGCCGGCGGCGTGGCTTCGACGGTCTCGGACTGCTCGACCGCGGTGTTCTCTCCGGCCGCCTCATCCCCAGCAGCTGCCGGAGTTCCCTCGGCCCCCGCTGGGGCTTGCCCGGCCGCTGCCGGTTCTCGGGGCGCTTCCGATCCACTCGCGCCTGCCGGCTCGCCGGCGGGCGGAGTCGCCGACTCGCCAGCCGGTTCGGGCACGTCGTCGGGAGTCGGGCGGTCGGGTTCTGCCGGCCTACCCGAATCCGCGGGAGTTTCGGCGGGAGGACCGCCGGCTGAGCGAGCCGGATCGCCCTGGGCGGGCGAACGCCCTGCGGCAGGACCGTCGGCGTCGCCACTGCCCGCCTCACCATTGGAGGCCGGGCCGGATTCCGCGCCTGCCGCCGCCTCACCGTCGTCGTTCGCGTCGCCGCCGCCGGCAACTTCTCCGCCCGCTTCAGGCCCGGCTGCCACGTCGATAGGCGGTGGCGTCTCCTCGGGCTCCTGCTCGACCACGACCGGTTCGCCGCCAGGTTCATCGGTTACTACCGGCTGGGGAATATCACGCACCTCGAGACCGACCGAGGCGTCCTCCAGCACGGAGTCGAGGCTCTCGGACTCGCTCCCCTCACGATCGACCATCAGCTGGCCCGACTCGTCGACGCGGCCGGGAAGCGTCTCGACCTCGCCTGTAGGGGACGCCACGACCATGAGGAAGTCCTTGGACCCCTCACCCTCGTCCCCGTCACTGAACTCCAGGCGCAGAACGCCGTTCACGACCCGGCCGTAACCGATCAGGCGCTTGCCGGTGCTGTCGAAGACCATGACTTCCGTGCCTTCGACGGGATCGAACGCGAATACCGTCAGGGTAGTTGCGAGAAGTAGTGAAGCCAAGGCCGCACGAAGCAGTCTCACGCGGTTACCCCCTGGCCCCGAGATTACCGTCCGCTCCAGCCTTTGGGGCTGGCGACGTCACTTCGCTAGTGCAAAATTGGTGTTCGTCAGACGGCGGCTTTCGTTGTCGACCCGGATCCGGCGGCGTTCGGACCTGATCCTGGTCGCCTGCAGGAACTCATGCAAGGTGACCTGCCGGCCTTGTAGGTTGACGAGAAGTTCGCCTTCTTCTGTGACGTGTCCTTCGTACTGGACCATCGTTACCCCCTTTTACGACGGTCGGTTGCGGTGGCGTCCAAAGACGACAACGTAATGGCTGAAGTTAAGACACCGGACCGCTTGCCCCCCGATCCGCTATGGGTACAGTCTGCGATGGTCCACTGAAGTGAATCTTAAGAAGCTCGGCGGGGGCCGCCAGTAACCTCCGGGCCCGGCGGGCTTGTGCCGTCGTTCGGAGTCGCCTAGGCAGCGGACGGCCGCCCGCGGTAGACTTCCTCAGACCTTTAAGCCGGTCCGGAGAGGCCGGGAAGGAGCGGAGATGGAACGTATCGCTGGAAGTCGTCGTGCCGCGCCCCGAAGCGGGGAGAGCGGCTATTTTTCTGCCGAGTCGCCGGCCAAGTCGAACCGGATCGGCGGGAACTGATGGAACCTGTTCACAAGGCAGAACTGATGAGCTCGGAAGAGGTGAGCCGGGCTCTGACCCGCATCGCTCACGAGATAGTCGAGCGCAACAAGGGGGCGGAACGCGTCGCGCTCGTAGGCGTCCACACCAGGGGCGTGCCCATAGCCTCACGCCTGGCAGAACTCATCTCCGGTTTCGAGGACACCACGCCGCAGGTGGGTAAGCTCGACATCACGCTCTACCGCGACGACCTGACCGAGATCGCGCTGCAACCGATCGTCAAGCGAACCGAGGTCGACTTCGACGTGCACGGCATGCGCATCGTCCTCTGCGACGACGTGCTCTTCACCGGCCGCACCGCCAGAGCAGCGCTCGACGCCCTCATCGACATGGGGCGCCCGCAGGTGATCCAGTACGCCGTCCTCGTCGACCGCGGGCACCGAGAACTCCCGATCCGGGCCGATTACGTAGGCAAGAACGTGCCCACCAGCCGCGCGGAAGTGGTCAAGGTCAAACTGACCGAGACAGACGGTGAGGACCGCGTCGACCTGCTCGAGGTGAAGCGGTGATCCCCGGCTCCACGGCCGTGGCGATCCCGCAGCGGGAGCCGGTGAGCAAGGGCCCGAGGAAGAATCTGCTCGACTTCGCAGACTGGTCGTCCGAGGAGGTAATCCGACTCTTCGAAACGGCCGACGTGATGGCCCAGGTGCTCACCCGCACTATCAAGAAGGTGCCGGCCCTGCAAGGCTTCTCCGTTGGCCTCCTGTTCTTCGAGAACTCGACCCGCACCAGGCTCTCGTTCGAGCGCGCCGCCAGAGCACAGAGCGCCGACGTCATGAACTTCGCCAGCGGCGGCTCGAGCATGAGCAAGGGCGAGAGCCTCAAAGACACGCTTCGCACCCTCGATGCGATGCAGGCCGATCTCTACGTCGTCCGCCATCACGCCTCCGGGGTGCCTCACCAGCTGAGCCGCTGGACCGACGCCGTCGTGGTCAACGCCGGCGACGGCAGGCGGGCCCACCCCACCCAGGCGCTGCTCGATGCCTACACCTTCCGGAACTCCTTCCCCGGCTTCGACGGCTTCGCCGGCAAGAAACTGACGATCGTGGGCGATATCGCGCACTCCAGGGTCGCGCGCTCCAACGCCGAACTATGGACCATGCTGGGCGGCGAAGTGGTCCTCTGCGGACCGGCCACGTTGCTCCCGCCGGAGCTCGCCGAACTGCCGGGGGTGAAGCTGAACGCCCGGCTGGACGAGGCGATCGAAGGTGCCCACGCCATCATGGCCTTGCGGCTCCAACTCGAGCGTATGCGTCCTGGCCTCCTCCCTTCGGCGGCCGAGTATGCGGCTCGCTATCAGATAACCGAACGGATCGTGGCCGGAGCGCATCCCGACGCCGTCGTCATGCACCCGGGCCCGATGAACCGCGACCTCGAGATCGAGGGACGGCTGGCCGACAGCCCCAGAGCGCTCGTCGAGAAGCAGGTCGCCAACGGCGTGCCCGTTCGCATGGCGGTACTCTATTCGCTCCTCGTGGGGAAACGCTGATGAGAACGGCGATCCGCAACGCACGACTGGTAGATGGCCTAGGAGAGCACGGCAAAGGCGATCTCTACCTGAAGGACGGCAGGATCGAGGGTGTAGACCTGGGTGGTGAGGTAGACGAGGAGTACGACGTCGCCGGCCACCTGGTGACGCCGGCCTTCATCGACCTCCACGCCCACCTGCGCGAGCCGGGACAGGAGGTGAAGGAGGATCTGGAGAGTGGCCTGGGAGCGGCGGTAGCGGGCGGCTTCGGCACCGTGGTGTCGATGGCCAACACATCGCCTGTCATCGACGAACCCGGGTTGGTTTCACAACTAGTGGAGAAGGCGCAGGGGCTCGGTCTCGCCCGTCTGCGACCGGCAGCAGCGCTCTCTCACGGCCTTGCCGGCCAGCGCCTCACCGATTTCGCCGCCCTCCGGCAGGCAGGCGCCGTGATGATCACCGACGACGGCATCCCCGTGAACGACGGGCACCTGATGCGGCGGGCCTGCGAGTACGCTGCCGAGCTCGGGCTCGTCATCCAGACCCACTCGGAGGAGCCTTCGCTCCGCGGAGACGGGGTGATGAACGAAGGGCCGGTGAGCCAGCGGCTCGGCCTCCCTGGAAACCCCGTCGCAGCCGAGGCGGTGATGGTCTATCGAGACTGCGAACTCGCGTTGCTCACCGGCTGCCGCGTGCATATCGCCCACGTGTCGAGCAGGCGGGCGTTGCAGGTGATCGAGAGCTTCAAGGCCGCGGGCGCGCCAGTGACGGCAGAGGTTACGCCTCACCACCTCACCCTCACCGACGACTGCCTGACCAGCTTCGACCCCGTCTACAAGGTGGCGCCGCCCCTGCGCACAGGCGACGACGTGGCGGCGCTCCGCGAGGGGCTGGCTGGGGGCCTGGTCGACACGGTCGGCACCGACCACGCGCCCCACACGAGGGCCGAGAAGGAGCGGGACATGCTCGAGGCGCCGTTCGGCATCGCCAATCTCGAGGTCGCCTTCCCCCTCCTCTACACCCGGCTCGTTGGTGAAGGTGTGCTAAGCCTCCCAACGCTGCTCGAGCGCCTGCAGGGCGGCCCGGCACGAGTGATGGGTTGGGAGCCTCCGACGCTCGAGCCGGGCAAGCCGGCGGACCTCACCGTCATCGACCTGCGCAGCGAGCTACCGGTGGAGCCGGGGACGTTCCGGACCAAGGCGAAATTCACGCCCTGGGATGGTCAACTGCTCACAGGTTGGCCCGTCCACACCTTCATCGGCGGCCGCAAGGTGTTCGAGCGGTAGGACGCCCCCAGGAGCCGCCCAAGGAACGGGAGCGGGCCCGCGCGCTTCAGAACGCCAGGACGCTGCTGCCCACCTTGGCGCCGGAAGCTTCGTAGGCCGTTAGGGTCAGCTCGATGACGGCGGCATCGGCGCTGCTGCTGACCCGCACGAAGCGGGCATCCTCGAACGCCAGGTAGCTCTCGAACTCCTCCGCGAGCGGCAGGAGCAGGGTGTTCTCATCCACCCGTCGGGGCGAGTCGACCGCCGCGAATATCACCGTCCGTCCGCGCGGCCCCAGGAACTCCACCGCGAGGGGCGGAGAATCGCCGCCTAGCCCCACGTCCAGCTCATTGCGCACGTAGGCCCGAGCACGCAGTTGCAGCACGCCCGAAGGAGCGAGGAGTTGCCACTCCGCCCCGCTGGGCGCGGCCTCCATCGGTTGGCGGACGATGATCGCCTCACCGTTCTGCGCTCCTACCTGCTCCCCGAAGAGCCCGCTCTCCAGGAGCGGCGTCTCGCCTCCGAGGGCGGTCAGACTGGGCGTCGGCTGGTCCCCGCTCTCCGCGCCCAGGCGTCGATCAACGAGCACTCTGCGCCAGCCGGAGAGCCCTCGGCGGACCTTGCTCCAGTCGACGCTACCGTTGACCCGCGACATGTGGTACTGGGCGGCTACCTCGTTCCCGGCAGCCTCGAAGTAGTCGGCGGCGGCCCCGTGATAGAGCTGAGACCGGCCCTTGGGCAGCGACAGGTAGATCGCCTGCCGCGCCACCCTCCCCTTGAATCGCCAGCCATCTCCCAGCACCAACCAGTTGCGCCGCTCGAGTTCGATCAGGTACGGCTCCACGTCGAGGGCGCCAAGCAGCCCCGCAGGCATCGACCCCGGGTGGACGGAGGCTCGCTCTAGCGCGAAACGGGCGTCGCGTGAGAGGCGGCGGGCCTCCAGCTGATACGCAGCCCTGATCCTCTGGGGAAGTTGCGCCGGATCGGCCAGGGCGTTGGAGCCGCGGAGCTCGAGGAGTTCGCGGAGGAACCCGGCGTGACCCCCCGTCCTGGTGTAGATCTCCGCTGCTTCCGGGAACGTGAGCGACGCCTGCAGCTGAACTTCGACCTGCCGCCAGCTCAATCCGGGGAGCTCCAGGAAGGTCGTCCGGGAAGCGGGGTAGCTGCGCCGGAGGTCGAGGAGGAAGAGGCTGTCCTCTCCGAAACTGGGCCGCTCGACCACCCAGACGTTCGACCTGTCTTCGGCGATCCGTCTCACGACGCTGTCGTCGTACCTGCCGTCGGCCGAGAGGTGGCGCAGGGCGGGTTGGCTGCCGTGGAGCTCGCTGGTTAAGCCCAGGCCCAGCCGTGCGGCGAGCGCGGTAACGAAGGCATCCTGGCCCGAGTCGGGCTCCGCCGCGAGTATCAGCAGGTATGGGGGCCGGATCCGGCTCACGAGAGAAGCGAGCAGTTCACGGTGCGGCCGCAGCGCCGCGGGCCGCCTGTCCTGCAACGCCCGCTGATCCTCGAGCCAGGCTTGGAACGCAGGCGAGAGCCCTTCGAGACCTTCGAACGATTCCCCATCGCCGCTGTTCATCTCGAGCCGCAAGCCTGGGGGCAGCGTGAGCGGGTCGATGCTGCTCTCGAACGAGTTCACGCCGAAATCCACCAGTTTCTTCCGCAGGTCGTGCAGTTCCACGCGGAGGTTCTGCGCCGAGTCGACTTGCTCCCAGAGCAGGTCGGCCAACAGCTGACGGCGGGTGGGGCCTTCTACGGCGAGGTAGTAGAGGATCGCCAACGACTTCCGCCTCAGCTTTATCGTCTGGCCGCGCCGCTCGAGTCGAGCGGGGCCGAACATAGGCAGCAGCAGGAATCCGTCCTGGTCGGCCATGAGGGGAGTCGGATTGAGGCTCAACTGGGGGCGGGGCACGTCGACCTCGAAGCTGGAGTGAGGGCCGGGCCTTAATCGGCCGTTAAGCCCAGCATGAATGTGCCCCTCAACACACTTTATAGGCTTGTCAGAAATTTAACAAGCGGGAGGGAAGGGCTCCACCATATCCGTCACCCTCGTCATCTCCCCTGTTCACGGCCGCTTGATGCCCTCATCCCTAATCTGGCGAGAAGTGCTCCCTGGAGCAGTGTCGCGTCCACCGTCCTTCGCCGATCCGTCCCCACGCGACCGACTGAAGCGGCTGCCGACACCTCCCGAGGATGGGAAGAGGTGAAGCAGTGAGAAAGCCCCCGATGTTGCTCATAGCGATCCTGGCGCTGATCCTTACGCTCGGAACGGCCACTGCCGGCGGCGGCAAGGGCGGAGGGGCCGATCCCTGTGTCCCGCCGCCGTTCGCCGGTGGGTGCGGAGGAGGAGGCGGCACCCCAGGACCCACGGGGCCCCAGGGGCCAGAGGGACCCCAAGGGCCAGAGGGACCGCAGGGACCGGCAGGTCCAGAGGGACCGCAAGGACCAGCCGGACCAGCGGGACCCCAGGGACCAGCAGGGCCAGCGGGACCCCAGGGACCGGCCGGACCAGCAGGGCCGGAGGGACCGCAAGGACCAGCCGGACCAGCGGGACCGCAAGGACCAGCCGGACCGCAGGGGCCGGCCGGAGCCCAAGGGCCGGCCGGACCCGCGGGAATCGCTGGCGCGGCAGGCCTACAGGGACCCGCGGGACCGGCCGGCCCGGCGGGCACCCGGGGCCCGCGCGGACCTCAGGGCGAACCGGGTAACCGCGTCACCTGGTTCGAAGAAACGGCCCAGAATCTCTCGGCGAGCGGGATCCTCCGCTTCGAGGAGCAGGGCGGCTCCTGGGTTCGAGCAAACCACGCCGACAGCTTCGAGCAGCTCATCGGCCTGGTATTCAGGACCGAGGACGACATCTTCCTCTCGGGCAGCATAGTGACCGGCGTGAGGGGCGTCCACACCGGCGAGATCTACTACCTGGGCACCGACGGCAAGCTCACCGCCGACGTCCCGGTTACCGGCTTCGTGGTCGTCGTTGGCAAGGGCATAGGGCAAGGTGTCCTGCTCTTCAGCCCCCACCTGCCGGTGCAGACCGACGCGTTCATGGCGATGTCGGGAACCGGTCAGGCGCTGGCCGGCAACTAGGACGGCCGACCGTCACCCGAGAGGCAGGCGCTGCAACGGCGCCTGCCTCTCGCTGTTCAGAGACCCGGTTCGAGGATCAGGTTGGTCCGCAACTGCTCTCCCGGCGCCAGGGCCAGATCGAGGCTCCTGACGAGCGAGGTGGACTCAGGGTCGACCGCGCGAAGCTGATAGCGACCCGGAGCGATGCCGTCGAACGAGAACTCGGCGCCGCCAGGCGCGACGCCCAGGGTCAGCGGCAACTGACGGCCAGCGCCCGATGAAGTTTCGGTCAGTTCGATGACCACGCTGTCGCCCGGTCCCAGGTAGCCCAGCGCCCTGTCGGCTCGCAACACTCCGGCGCCGTATTCGGCTTCGTTCATGGAGTCCGGGTCGAAGTATGCGGAGTCCAGCAAACGCCGTTCGAGCTCGGCAACGCTCAGCTCAGGCTCGTGACTCAGGATCAGAGCGGCGGCGGCGCTCACCATCGGGGCGGCCATCGAGGTTCCGACGGCGCTGCCGTAGGCGTCGCCGGGGATCGAGCTCATCAGCCCCTCGACCTCGTAGGGGCTGATGCCGCATGGAACGATGCTGCCGTCGGCTTCTCCGCCCGGCGCGAGGATGTCGACGCCTCCGGGGCCGTTGCTGCCCACCCCGTAATTGGAGAAGCAGGAGCGTTCGAAGTCGGAGTTGATGGAGCCGACAGCGACGACCCCGGCCGCGGCGGCCGGCGACATCACCCGATCCACACCGGCGTTGCCGGTCGATGCGACCACCAGGGCCCCGGCCGCCCTGACCTCGTCGATCGTCGCCTGCAGTATCTCGCTCGAGAAGTCCCCCGCGAGACTGAGGTTGATCACCCGGGCCGGCTGCGCGTTGACCGGCACGCCGTCCACCGGCAGCCCGGCCGCCCAGCGCAACCCTTCGATCAGTACTTGGGTGTTGGCGCCTCCGCCCTCGTCGTTGAAGATCTTGACCGGCAGGATGCGCACGGAGCGGCTGTCGGCAACGCCCTTGACGCCCAACCCGTTGTCGCCGACGGCCGCCACCACCCCGGCCACATGGGTGCCGTGCCAGTTGCCAGCGCTCCCGTTGCTCGGATCCGAGTCGGTGGCACTGCAGTCGCTGTTGCCGCAGAAGTCGTAACCGGGCAGGAAGACGCCCTCGAGGTCCTCGTGGTCGAGGTCGAATCCGCTGTCCACTACCGCGACGACCACCTGGTTCTCGCCCGGCTCGCCCCAGGTGACGGGAATACCGGCCGAGGGCAGGCTCCACTGTTGCGGCAGGTAGGGATCGTTCGGCAGAGCCGTCGGGTAGATGTAGTAGTTGGGCGAGGCGAGTTCCACCTCGGGATCTCGGGAGAGGCGGTTGATGGCAGAGGGAACCCCTTCGAGCGGACCGAGTTCGACGAGTTCAGGGGCGGGCCGGCGGGAGCCGAGGTCGAGAGCCGAGAGTCGTTCGCTCCCGGAGCGTCGCACCACCAGCACTTCGCCAGGCACGTAGGCGTTCTCGGGTGCCGGGGCGCGGAGCACCTGCGGTGAAGGAGCGCGGAACACCTCCGGCGAAGTGGCACCTAGCGCATCGGGCGCAGTGGCGCGGGGCACCTCGGACGAAGGAGCACCGAGCACTCTTGCCGAGGCAGCCGGTGACGCGAGCGAACTCTGCTGCAGCTGTCCTTGCGACAGGGCCAGGACCTCGAGGGCGTAGTCGTCGCTCAGAACCGCTCCCCGCACCGAGGCGTCGCCTCCCGGCACCACCTCTGCCAGCATCGAGCAGGCAGAGAGGAGCAGGAGCAGAAGGCCCAGGGCCAGCGACCAGTGCGCCCGAGCCCACACCGAAATAGATCTGTCTACCCGAAGATTCGCGTCCATCGCGCCCTCTCGGGGCGCTCGTGCTGTGGCTGCACTCGGACATGGCGGACTGAGCCGCGTCGTTGGCCGGTTGCGCTACTCGCTCCATCAGTCCCAAGCGCCCAAGTAGGGGACAGACTTCTCAGCTTCCGATCGCCGTCCGGCTCCGGCCGGAGGGCGTCACCGAGTCTAGAGAATGTCGAATCCAGAGGAACGTGAAAAACCCCAACCCCTGTCACGGTTTTCACGCTATTCCGCGAAATGTGACGTAACTCTCACTGTCGTCACAACCCGGGCTGGCTCCCTGAGGTCACGCCCTGGAGGTCTCCCTGAACGCTGCGGACGCTCGCTGCTCGCGCGCAGCGCCCCGTCGCCGTCGGGAACCACCAACATCGCGGAGACGTCCCCGACCCAAGTAAGGGTACGTGTGGATCGCCGGTTCCTCCTGGGCAATGGTCGCGCTTCACGTGCTCCACGCTCGCGGAACCCTTAGAATGCAGCCATGACGCCAACCGTCGACGGCAGCATCGGCGCCAGCAGCTTCTCTCCGCCTCCGGCGCAGCGTGACTCCGGCTGGGGTCGGCGTGAGCTGGGGAGGGGCGAGGCGCTATACCGGGCGGGGGACGTCGGCGGCCTCGTCTACCGGATCGAGGAGGGGCTGCTGAAGCTGGTGATCGACGGACCCGGCGGCAGGGAGCGGATCCTCTCGTTAGCAGGTCCGGGCGACCTCATCGGGAGCATCGGCCCGCTGGAGCAGAGCTTCCGGGAGACGGCCGAGAGCCTCAGCCAGGCGCGCGTGAGCGCCCTCCCGCTCACCGAGTTCATGGTCGACTCGAGCGAGGAGCTCCTGGCAGCAGCCGCGAAGAGGCTCGACCACCTGCGGGTGACTCTCGAGGAGTCCGAGCTGCCGGTCGCGATGCGGGTAGCGCGCATCCTCCTGAGGCTGGGCTGCCGCTTCGGACACCGGAGCGACGACGGTTGGATCCGCCTGACGCTACCGCTGACCCACGACCACCTGGCCGCCATGGCGGGAGCAGCTCGCGAGACGACCAGCACCGCGCTCGGCGAGATCCGCAAGGCCGGGTTGCTGGAAGGGACGCGCGGCCGCTACTACTTCGAGCCGGCGCGGCTCGAGAGCTTCGTACACGAACTCAGCTAAGAGCGGCGCCTGGCGCTGCTTGCCCGGTCGGCCTCAGCCACGCTCCTCTTCGAAGAACGGCAGGACGTATTCGCGCAGGAACTCGGCGGCCGTCAGCTGGGGCGCCTCCTCCTCGTCGCCGAGGACGGTCTGCGAGGCCTTGGCGTAGATCTCCTCGACCCCGGCCAGGTACTCGTCGGTGTAGTGCTGCCGCCACTCCTCATAGGTTTCGGGCACGATGTCGCCGAAGAACTCGGCGTCGAACTCCTCGCGCGGCAGCTTGCCGGCGTCGCGGCAGCTTTCGACCATCTCCACCCAGCCTGCGAGCAGGTCCAGCAGGGCGGTCTCCCGGTCCTCGAATAGTTGCTTGCCTGTCGCCACTGGACTCCCTCCACTCGACGAACTCACGCTGCTGCGGTTCGGCCCGGTGCGCCGTCCGCAGGCTCGGGAGTTCAGGATCTGCCGAGCAACGACCTCAGGTCGGCCTCGAGATACGCCTGGTTCGCCTCGTTATAGATCCGGCTGAACCGACCCCGGGGGTCCACCAGCAGCACCTGGCTGCTGTGCATGATGACCCCGTGCCCGTCGCCGTGGTGTCCGATGTAGAACCGCTCGGCCGCTGCATCCAGGGCAGCCTCACTACCGCCCAATCCCTGGAAGGCGGGATGGAAGCTGCTGGCGTACTCGTCCACGACCTTGGGCGAGTCCCTGTCCGGATCGACGGTGATCATCACCACCTGCAGATCATCCGGCTCCCCCAGATCGCGGTAGATCGTGGAGAGCCGCGCCATGGTAAGTGGGCAAACATCGGGGCAGTTGGTGTAGCCGAAGAAGACGAGCAGGTGTTCGCCGCGATAGTCGCCCAAGTTGACGGGCTCTCCGCCGGCGGCGACTAGGCTCACGTCTGCGACCGAGGGGGCCGCCTCGACCGCGGTTCCGTGTAGGTCGGGGGCGCCCCTGGCGATGACTCCCAGAGAGTACGCGGCCACGCCCAGCGCGACCAGCAGGACGGCAGCGGCTGCGATGATGACGGGTCTTCTCACGACGGTCAGTATAAGGGCCCTCCCCACGTGTGCCTGCCCGCCACGGAACGTTCCGGGCGGGCAGTTGACCATGGTAGTCGGGTGCGACTCAGTCCAGGGCGGCGTAGGTTATCGGGGCGTCGGAGTAGACCTCGACCGACTCGACCCAGAGGACCTCGCACGACCCGTCACCGGTGTCGGTGCGCTTCGTCGAAGAGGTCCAGGTCCAGCCGTCGTTGGCGCTGACCTCGACGAGGTAGCCACGGAGTCGGACGATGTCGCCCGGCTGAACGGCCTGGAGTTGCGCCGCCACCTGAGGGTTGGCCGGAAGCAGGTGGGTGTTGGCGCTGTTGGCGATGACCTCTTCTGCGCGGACCGGAGCGTTGCGCCAGCGCACGAAGTACCAGCGGTTGCGCTGCGAGACGTTGAGGCTCTCGAGCAGGCCGCGGTCGGCCATGGGACCCCAGCCCAGAGCGAAGTCTATGGGCGAGACTTCCGCCTCGCGCTTCGCGCTGTAGCCGTGGGTGCTGAGCACGCGGGCGGTCACGTCGTACTGGGCCAGAGGATCGACCCGGTACTCGCCCACGCGCCAGCTGCTGACGCCGGCCGCCGGAGACTGATCGGGGACGACGCTAATCTCGGGCTTGAGCGGGAGTTCGGCGTTCGCCTTCGCCAGCATCGTGAAGACGATCAGGCTGGCTGCCAGGAAGGCGAAGAGCCGGACTGCCGAGCCGAATGACTGGCCGGGGTTCGCGGAGGCCGCGAGAGTGGGGGCTTCGGTGTTCGCAGGGAGGCGCCGCGCGGGCGAGAAGTCGTTGCTGGTGAAGGAGTCGCTGCCTGTGATAACGCGTCCAGGACGCGCTGTACCACCATTGGGGGCGGATGGATGATACAAATGATGTTCCATCACAGATGCACAAGTTAAGGGTGCTCGGATGGAACTCAGGTGGAATTTTCAACCCGCCGGCGACGGGTGAGATATTTCGCTACTCCTTCAGGTGCTACGCTGGCTCAGGTGCTGCCCTGGCTCAAGTGCTGCCCTCGCTCAGGTGCTGCGCTGGCGCAGGTGCTGCCCTGGCTCAAGTGGTGCCCTCGCTCAGGTGCTGCGCTGACTCAGGTGCTGCGCTGGCTCAGGCGCTACCCTCGCTCAGCCCGCTGCCTGGTGGCTCGGCCGGCGGCGGCACAGCCCCGCTCGGATCGAGCGCGGCCTGGATCCGCTCGAGTCGCTCGGCCACGATGATGGCGATGTCGCGCACCTCCGGCGCGCCTTCCTCCTGCGCGCTGTCGCTCGAGCCCAGCATCACTCGGCAGAAGGGGCAACCGGTGGCGACCACTTCTGCCCCGGTCTCGCGCGCTTCCCGGAAGCGGTTCTCGGAGACGCGCATCTGGCCCGGTTCCTCCTCCTTCCAGAACTGGGCTCCGCCCGCACCACAGCAGAACGACTGGTTGCGGCTGCGCGGCATCTCGATGATCTCCCTGCCGCCGCTCTGCAGAACGCTGCGGGGCGAGTCGTAGATGCCGTTGTGCCGCCCCAGGTAGCAGGGGTCGTGGAAGGTGATGCTCTCGTCCGTCGCTACCGGCGGCAGTCGCCCGGCGTCGATCAGCTCCTCTATCAGCTGGCTGTGGTGGACCACGTCGTAATGCCCGCCCAGCTGCGGGTAGTCGTTGAAGAGGGCGTTGAAGCAGTGGGGGCAGGCGGTGACGACACGCTTCCGCTTGGCGGGGTCGAGCTTCTCGTCGACCAGTTCGTGGTTTAGGCCCACCGCGTCGAGCGTAGCGACGTTCTCCGCGGCCAGCTGGTAGTAGAGGTACTCGTTGCCGGCCCTACGGGCGGGGTCGCCGGTGCACTTCTCCCCCTTGCCCAGTACCGCGTAGTCGACGCCGGCGTGCTCCAGGATCCTGGCCATCGCGCGGGTGGTCTGCTGGGCGGTGGGGTCGTAGGAACCGGCGCAGCCGACCCAGAAGAGCACCTCGAAGTCGGGCTTCTCCGCCGGCCCTTCAAGATCGAGCGTCGGGATATCGAGACCCTCGGCCCAGTCGAGTCGCTTGTCCTGGCCGATGCCCCACGGATTGCCGGAGCGCTCCATGCCCCGGAAGGCGTTCACCAGCTCTGCCGGGAACTCGCCCTGCATCATCACCAAGTCGCGCCTGATGTCGATGATGTCGATCATCTGGGTGCAGCCCACCGGGCAGATCTCCATGCAGGCGCCGCAAGCAGTGCAGGCCCAGACCGATTCGGTTGAGATGGCGAACTCGGTGAGCGGCCGCGGAGACTCCTCGCCGCTCGCCAGGGCATCGGACACGAGGTTGAGCTCGTAGCGCTTGTTGATCTCGAGGGCGGCTGGGCTGAGGGTCTTGCCCGTCACGTTGGCCGGACAGGCGTTGGTGCAGCGGTTGCACTGGATGCAGGCGTAGGCGTCGAGGAGTTGCGGCCAGCGGAGGTGCTCCAGTTTCGAGGCGCCGAACTGCTCGAGCTCCTCGTTCTCGAAGTCGATCGGCTCGAGCGCGCCGCGGGGCACCGGGCTAAGGTCCTCGTGGCGCCGCTCGACGGTGAAGTTGGCGGGTCCGGCGAAAAGGTGCAGGTGCTTCGTCCGCGGGAAGTAGGGCAGGAATGCGAGGATCAGGCCCAGCGCGCCCCACCAGCCGATGTGCCAGCCGATAATCCGCCCATCGCCGTAACCCACGAACATCGCCAGCGAGGAAGCGAACGGCTGCCACGGATCGAAGTGGCTCTCGGCAGCGAGCAGGAACGTCTCACCAGCCAAGCGGAAGCCGACGTGGAACAGGATGAACAGGGCGACGATGAGACTGTCTCGCCTTATCGAGCCCTCGCGGACTTTCTCGTGGAGCAGCGTCTCGGGGTTGCGCTGGTCGAGCCTGTCGTCGTGGAACACGAAACGCCGCAGCAGGAGGTAGACGATCCCCACCAGGATCAGCACCGAGAAGAGGTCGACGAAGAACCGGTAGACCCCTCCGACCGGGCCGAAGTCGAGTCCGGCCAGCAGCGATGGCGGCAGATACCCCTTTAGCGCGTCGAAAACGTTGACCAGCAGGTAGAGGACGAACCCGTAGAAGACGAAGGCGTGGAAGAAGCTCACCCAGGGCCGGTCGCGGAAGACCGTGCGCTGCCCCAGCGTTCGCGAGATGGACTCCCCGATCCTGCGCGGCAACTGGTTGATTCGCGGGTAGTAGATCCCCCCCTGCCCGGCCGCGATGGCGCGGATCACTCGGCGGAAGCCCAGGTAGGTATAGGCGAACGACACGATCACCAGGACCACGAAGAGGATTTGTTCGACGATGGTGAGCACGCAGACCTCCGTGCGGCAGCGGCTGGCGCGAACCGCGGCTGGCTGGCTGGCTAGTACTCGCGCCACGATGACGATTTCTGCTGCCCCAGCCAGTGTAGCCCGCTGCCCGCCCCAATTCAGTGGAAGGAGGTGCCCGCGGGGTGTGCCAGGCGCGAGGTGCGCCAGCCACTCGACAGCAGCCGCGGCCGGGGCGTACACTACCGGCACCACGGGAAGGAGGTGGTCCTGATAAATACGAGTTATATGACCAGTGGAGGTGCCCGTCGAGGGTAGCTGGTAACGCCTCCTCTGAGACGGGACCAGAGTTCCTCTCAGTCCAAGGCGGGTAACCGATACAACCCCCGGTTTCGACCGGGGGTTCTTCTATTGCCGCGAGTTCCCGGCTTTTGCCGCGAGTTCCCGGTTCTTGCCGAGAAGCTCCCTGTTCCTGCCGAAAAGTTCCCGGTTCGTGCCGGAAGGTTCCCGGTTCCTGCCCGGAAGAACAAAGCATTCGCCGAGCATCCCCTGGCTTTCGCCTGAGAACGCCTCAGTTCTTGCCCAAGAATTCTCCGAGTACGGTCCGACCCGGCCATAATCGCGTTACTCTTAGGAAAGTCCTTCGATACTGGAGCAGGGTCGGATTGTCCATGAAAAATGCGTCATTCTCCCAGACATTGCAACCTCCGACACAGTAGACTGTGAGCGAATGGCCGTGAACACCGCCAACGTTCCCCCTGCCGTTCCCGAGGCCCTCTGGACCCTCTGCCTCTATCTGAACGAGCGGAGACGCCTGCTGGAGCAGCTCGAGCAGGTGGCGCGTTGCGCGGCCGAACTCACCGCCAGCGATCACGCCGACATCACCCTTTTCGACGCCACCCTCAGGCGTTTCATCCCCCTGCGCAGCACCCAGGTGTTCATCCATCAGGGCGAACCCGATGCTGCCGCGAAGGTCCGCGAGACGAAGCGGCCGGTCATCGTTCCCGATCTGAACTTCTCTGCGAGCGATGAAGACCTTGCCCTCTTCAACCGCGACATCGCTTCATATCTGGCGGTTCCGGTGATGGATGGAGCGCGTGTTGACGCCGCACTGGTGGTATTCAGCAGGGAGGCGCGCAACTACGACTCGGGCGAGCAGCAGACGCTCGAAGGGCTGGCCGCCCTGGCGGCCGTCGCGCTGAAGCAGAAGCGACTGTCGTTGGGCCTCGAAGACGCCAGCCGCACCCTGCTGAAACTATCGCTCAGCGACCCCTACACGGGGATAGCGACCCGCAAGCAGTTCGATCAGATGCTGCAGCACGAGTGGAACCGGGCCATCTCCGAGGGGCTCTCCATCTCGCTCCTCCAGCTCGAGATCGACGGGATCGACGACGACGGCAATGCGCGACCCCACAGCGGGGCCCAGGAGGCCTTGTCACGGGCCGCCCGCACACTGCGCGCCGCCCTCTACCGAGCCGGAGATTCGATCGCTTTGCTCGGTGACGGCAGGTTGGCCGTGATAATGCCCGACACCGACCAGACCGGAGCCGTGGCCATCGCCCGCCGGCTGCAACGCGACGTGGCTGGCTACGCGCTCAACAGCGACGAGGAGCCGCTCACCCTATCGATAGGGATCAGCTCGTTCGACACGCTTCAATTGCAGAGGGGCGTGTTCGGCACGCCCGAGAAGCTCGTGCGTCAGGCCGCGGCCGCGCTGGAGCAGGCCAAACGGGCCGGCGGCAATCAGCTGAAGCTCGTCGAACTCGCCGACTGAGGGTCTGGCTCCGCACTACCGGGCCAGCTGAATCGACCAGCTCAACGCCGGCCGATGAACCTCCAGGCGGTAGGCAGCAGCGCGACCGCAACTAGCAACTTGATGAGGTCCCCCGCCAGGAACGGCCACAGCCCCCATGCGAGGGTGGTGGCGAAGTCGGGAGCGAAGCGAGACAACCACAGCAACCCGAAGGCGTAGATGATCACGTTCCCGATCACCATCGCGCCGGCCATCGCCCGGTAGGAGCGATCCCAGCCGCGTTGAGCCAGGTAGCCCACCACGAGCGCGGCCGGCAGGAAACCGATCAGGTAACCGCCGGTGGTGCCCGCGAGGAACGACCAGCCCGAGCCGCCTCCCGAGAAGACCGCCAGGCCCAGCCCCCCTGCCAACAGGTAGGCGACCATGGTGAGCGAGCCGAGACCAGCTCCGTAAGCAGCCCCGATGAGCAGGACGCCGAGGGTCTGGCCTGTCACCGGAACCGCGCCGATCTCGAACCGCAGTTGCGCCAGGGCCGCCAGCAAGGCGACGCCGATGATCACCTGCAGCGCCACTCGCAGGGTGTCGCTGCGAACCGGAACCAGGCGCTCGATGATTGGTTGATGCAGGATTCCGCTCGTCATATCTACCTCCCGGATATTCGTCGGCGCAGTATACCGGCAGGGCGCCGCTTTGCGGGGGAGTGAACCGCGGTTCGCGACAGATCGGAGGCCCGTCCAGCAGGGGGTCGTCAACGCCGTTGCGGACCTCGGTCCAACCTACCGGGGTCCCGTACCCCCCCCGAAACCAGGTACGAACACGTTTGCATGCGCAGAACGGCTCCAGGACGCGAATCCGACGCGGCACCGACGATTGCCCAGGTCGATCCACCAACTGGCGGTAGCAGACTTTACACTTCAGGGACGCGATCGAGCGCCACGGTCCCTATGCAAACGTATTCGTAGGGAGCCGGAAGGGGTGTGCTCCTACGAGCGCGACAGGGCGCTCACCGCAGTGCGCGAAGCGACCGCACTTCGGCCCACGACAGCGCGCGAAGGGGCCCGCTCCTCGGCCCATGACAGGGCGAACGAGCGCGAGGGGATGCCGACGGCAGGGACGGGCTCGAGCAAGGGAACCCCTTCCCGCCCGCATATACTGGCTCCCGATGTCAGAACCGGAACCGGGGCCGCTCGCCTCCGAGTGGGTGGTCACCGTCGACACCGTCTTCCCCCACCACACCAACCCGCTGGGCACGCTCTTCGGCGGGCGGGTGCTCGAACTGATGGACATCAACGCCTCCATCGCCTGCACCCGCTTCTGCCGTCAGACGGCGGTCACCGCCTCGACCGAACCGATCGACTTCCGCAACCCGATCTACGTGGGCGAGATCATCGAGCTGAAGAGCCGAGTGGCCTGGACCGGACGCACCAGCATGATCGTCCGCTGCGAAGTGCACGGAGAGAACCCGCTCACCGGCGACCGCAGGCTCTGCACCGTCGGGCACATGAACTTCGTCGCGGTCGGAGCGAACGGCCGGCCCACCCCCGTGCCCGGGCTCAGGGTGGAGACGGAACTCGAGCGGCGCCACTGGCAGACCGCCCAGCGGGTGCGCGACGACATCGACAGACGCCGCTCCCACAAGGGCCATCAGGCGAGCCAGGGGGATTGACGCGAGGGCCCAGAGTAGCTCGGCGACGGGCAACTATAATCGCCGAGTGACCGTAACGTCCTGTCCTCGGCGCCGTTCCGCCGTCGACCGCGACCGTTCCAGCCGGGATCCGGCCACGCCGACCGACCCACCAACCGCCAGGAGGTAGCCATGTCCGTCATTTCCAAGTCGTTCCCCATGGACGTTTCGAAGTACCAGCCGCTGAGCCTCGACCCGAGCAAGTCGAGCCTCAGCGCAGAGGAGCGGCGCCAGTGGGAGACGAACATCGGCCTCATGCGCGACGTCATCGTCTTCTTCACGGCCGTCGCCGGCGCCCGCGGCCTCTCGGGCCACACCGGCGGAGCCTACGACGTCGTGCCCGAAGCGCTCCTCGCCGACGGCTTCATGCGCGGCTCCGACCGGGTCTACCCGGTCCTCTTCGACGAGGCCGGCCATCGGGTGGCGCTGCAGTACGCCCTCTCGGCCTTCAACGGAGCGATGGCGTTCGAGGAGCTCCTCTACTACCGGGAGGAGAACAAGGCCCTCTACGGGCACCCCGAGATAGACGAGGAGCGGGCCATCGGCTTCGCTTCGGGAAGGCTCGGGCACCTGTGGCCGTTCGTCAACGGCGTGGCCATGGCGAACCCCGACAAGGCGGTCATCCTGCTCGGCTCCGACGGCTCGCAGATGGAGGGGAACGACGCCGAGGCGGCCCGCCTGGCCGTCGCCAAGGACCTGAACGTCAAGCTGCTGCTCGACGACAACAATGTGACCATCGCCGGGCACCCGGACGAGTACCTGCCCGGCTTCGACATGACTCGCACGCTGGGCGGCCACGGCCTCACCACGGAGGCGGGTGACGGGGAGGACCTCGACTCGGTCTATACCCGCTTCCAGCGTGCGCTGGCACACCCGGGCCCGGTCGCGGTGATCAACCACCGGCCCATGGCGCCCGGCCTCCCCGAGATCGAGGGGAAGCCCGCCGGTCACGAGGTCATAGGCGCTGACGCCGCGAAGCAGTACCTCCTTAGCCGCGGCCATGAGGCGGCGGCGCGCTACCTCGAGGGTGTTACCAAGCACGAGGAGAGCCGCCGCTACCGGGGCTCGAGCGACGAGTTGGGTTCGAACCGGAAGACCTTCGGGAAGGTCGTCTCGGACCTGATCGACGAGATCCCCGAGGCGCAGCGCAGCGAGCGGATCATGGTGATCGACAGCGATCTCGCCGGCTCTACCGGCCTCAACACCATCGCCAAGCGTCATCCCGAAGTCTTCGTCGCTTCCGGCGTCATGGAGCGGGGCAACTTCTCGGCCGCGGCCGGCTTCGGTTTCGAGGAGGGCAGGACCGGCGTCTTCTCGACCTTCTCCGCCTTCCTGGAGATGGTCGTCTCGGAAGTCACGATGGCCCGCCTCAACCGCTCTAACGTGCTCTGCCACTTCTCGCACGCCGGCGTCGACGCCATCGCCGACAACACCAGCCACTTCGGCATCAACATCTTCTTCGCCGACAACGGGGTCGAGCAGCAGGGGACCACTCCCCTCTACTTCCCGGCCGACGCCCACCAGTTCGAGGCGGTCGTCAAGCGGATCCTCTGGGAACCGGGCGTCCGCTTCCTGTTCAGCACTCGCTCCGAGGTGCCGTTCGTCCTCGACGAGGAGGGCCGAGGCCTCTACGATCCGCAACGGGGCTACACATTCGAACCCGGCAAGGATGAGGTCGTCCGCGAGGGGAACGCCGGCTGGGTGGTCTCGTTCGGCGAGATGCTCTACCGCTCGCTAGACGCCGTGGAGCGGTTGCGCGCCGACGGTCTCGACGTGGGCCTCATCAACAAGCCGACCATCAACGTGGTCGACGAGGAGACGATGAAGCTGCTGGGCGGGTCGCCGTTCGTGTTCGTGGTCGAGGGGCTCAACCGGAAGACGGGGCTGGGCTCGCGGTTCGGCAGCTGGCTGCTCGAGCGGGGCTACTCCCCTCGCTACGCCAGCGCGGGCGTGACGAAGATCGGGGAGGGCGGAACCTGGGCGCAACTGGGGCACCAGGGCCTGGGCAGCGACGACCTGGTGAAGCGGATCGAGGCGTTGGCGAAAGGCTGAACCGGGGAAGCGCTATAGTTGCAGCCTGAAACGCGCCGGCCCGACCAGCGGTCCGCGAAGCCGAACGGAAGCTGGTAGTGGCCGGTCAATTCGCGCCGGGGCGTCACCCACCCCGAGGAGGATCTCGATGGCTCGTCGACTCACAGGCTTCTCGTTCGTACTGCTGCTCGTGCTGGGCACCGCTACCGCCCAGCCTCTGGCGAGCGTCCTCCCGCAGGAGACGATCTTCGCGGTCGGCACCGAGGGGATCGCTTCTCATGCGGACAAGCTGGAACCGATAATCGCCGAGGCGGAGCGGCTGGAGCTCGGCCAGGCGTTCCGCGACGCCTTCGGTTACGAGGACGAGCTCTCCACCGAGGTTCCCGAGGAGTTGGGCGACCTGGCGCCGCTCGACCTGGTCGGCCAGGAAGCCTGGCTCACCGTCTCGATAAGTGACTTCAACCCGTTGCCGGCGCTGACCGCCGTGAGCCGGGTGAGCGGCGGGGCTGCCGACCAGCTGGGCGCCTCGCTCGAGGAGGCGGCCGCCCAGGAGGGCGCCACGACGCTCACCGAGGGCGACGTGACCATCTACCAGTTCCCCCTCGATTCCGAGGACGAGGGCTCGCCGTTCCAGGTGATGGCGGTTGCTCGATCGGGCGACGTGTTCGTCCTCTCGACCAACCCCGAGGTGCTTCGCGGCGTCCTGCGCCGCCTCGCCGGCGCGAACGAGCCCGGCTTCACCGACAGCGAGGGGTACCGGGTGGCGCTCGACCCGCTGGGCAGCGGCAACGTCTACTTCTATCTGGACATGCAGAGGTTGGCAGGTGCGCTGCGCCCGCTGGCGAACGGCACGGGCTACGACCAGCTCATCCAGCGCGCCCTGGCGGGACTCGAGACGTTCGGCCAGATCGGCTCGGTGACGACCATCGAGCGGGACGGCTTCAGCTCCTCGTCGCTGCGCCTGCCCGGCACCGGCGACGAGATGGTGATGGCCCTGCTTTCCGGCCAGGAACCTGCTTCGCGGGAGCCCCTCGACTTCGTTTCGCCCGACGCGCTCGGCGTCCAGGTTACGAGCCTCGACATCCCCGCCTGGTGGGACTACCTGAGCGACGTGGCCCGGAGCAGCGACGAACTGGGCAACCCGGAGCTCGACCAGATGATCACGCAGTTCACCGGCATCGACATCCGTACCGCACTGCTCGACTGGATGGGTGACGGCGCTGCCACCATCACCGGCGACCTGGGCGCCCCGGTCCAGCCAGGCGTGCCCAGCGAGAACCTCCTGGGCAACGCGGTCTACATGATCGAGACGACCGACGAGCAGGCCGCCAGCCAAGGGCTCTCGATGCTCTTCGGCATGGTCGGCGGGATGGTGGCAGGCTTCGCCGACCCCACGGGCGCCGGAGCGCCGCAGGTCGCCCAGCGAGTCTCCTCGGGCGTTCAGGTGACCTCGTACAACGTCGCTCCCGGCGTCCACGTCGGTTTCGCGGTGACCGACGGCTGGGTGCTCATCTCCACTTCGGAGGAGGGGATGGACGCCGCTCTGGCAGCGCGCGCCAGCGGCACCGGCATCGGTGGAGTCCTGGGCCGGCTCGTGAGCGAGGTCCCTGACGAAGCCACCTCCTACGCCGTCAGCGACGTGCAGCAGACGCTGGAGCAGACCGGCGCGCAGATGGCCGCCCAGGTGCAGATGTTCGCCGGCATGACCGGTGGGGACATCGACTTCCAGGCGCTCGAGCAGGCCGGCGCGGCGATCCAGGAGTTCTTCTCGTTCCTCGCTCAGCGGGCCGGCGGCAGTGTCACCTACACGGTGCCGGAGGGCGCGGGGGTCTTCCGCGGCCACGGCATGACCGAATTCGACTGGTAACGAACGAGATCTTGGGCATTCGCGTGAGTGTCCTTGGGTCCAGACTGAAGGGGGTGGCGCCGGCTCCCGCCGGCGCCACCCCCTCGGCCTCTCAGCCTACGATCAGGCGCCACAGCCCGGCGACCTGCGCCTCGAGCGCTGCCAGATCTCCATCGTTGTTCACGACCCAGTCGGCCTTGGCGGCCTTCGCCTCGAGCGGCCACTGAGCACGGTCGCGCCTCTCGAACTCCTCCCGCGGCAGGCCGCTTCGCTCCGCGACCCGCTGCGCCCGCAGTTCGGCCGGGGCGACGACGACCAGCACCCCTTCGAAGTTCGACTCGAGGCCGTTCTCGAACAGCAACGGTATGTCGTGGACGATCAGGGGCGGAGGATCCTCGCGCTCCTGGAACTGAGCCTGAAGCTCCCGGCCGCGTCGCCTCACCCACGGGTGGATCAGCGCTTCGAGCTTCCTTCGGGCATCGTCATCGGCGAACACCATCCGGGCGGTTCGCTCCCGGTCGAGCCCGCCATCTCTCACCAGCTCCGGATCCAGCTCGGCCGCGATCCGCTCCAGCACCTCGGGATCGTGGGTCGCCTCACGCGCCAGCAGGTCGGCATCGATGACCTCCGCTCCGCGCTCGGCCAGCAGCCGCGCGACCGTCGATTTGCCCGAACCGATGTTTCCAGTGAGGCCGATCACCCTGGGCCCCGGCTCGTCTCCCGATCGCTCCGAAACGCCCGGCTTGTCTCCCGATCGCTCCGCCACGCCCGACTCGTCTCCCGATCGCTCCGCCACGCCCCATTAGAACCCGGTCTGAAGCGCGGGAGGAACCGAAGGGGGAGCATTCCTGTTTAGATGAAGGCGTGGGGAGGCTGGGTCCCATCCTTTCGCTGCTGCCCAGGAGGCGTAAACGGCTCGACATGAGCCGCTTCGCTCCGCTGCCCGCCGGTGGCTACCTGGTAGGGGGGGCGGTTCGCGACACGCTGCTGGGGCGCGAGAGCAACGACCTCGACTGGCTGGTCGAGGATCCTCGGCTCGAGGCCGAGGCGGCCGGGGAGCGACTGGGTTCCAGACCTTTCCAGCTCGACGAAGACCGCAACCACTGGCGTCTGGTGGCGGCCGAGCGAACGCTCGACTTCATCCCACTCGAGGGGAGTCTCGAGCGCGACCTCAGGTCGCGGGACTTCACCATCAACGCGCTAGCCGCCGACGAACGGGGCGAGATCACCGACGTGACGGGTGGTCTCGACGACCTCCGGCGCAAGGTCCTGCGGATGAACTCGGAGGCGGTGCTTCGCGAGGACCCTCTGCGGTTGCTGAGGGCCGTTCGGCTGCGGGCCCGGTTGGGCTTCAGCATCGAGCCCGCGACCAGGATGGCGGTTCGCGAAGGCGCCGAGCTGCTCGAGCGTGGGAACCAGCCGCTTCCCGCCTGGGAGCGCGTCCGCGAAGAACTCGACGCGATCATCCTCTCGCCGGCGCCCGGCTCGGCCATGTCGGAGCTCGAGGGACTCGGGCTGCTCTCCGTCTTCCTGCCCGAGTTGAGCCTCGCTCGAGGCGTTGACCAGGGTGGTTTCCACCACCTCGACGTGCTCGACCACAGCCTCGAGGCGCTTCAGCGGGTAGCCACCATCTTCCCCGACGCGAGCGTCACCCTGCGCTGGGCGACCCTCTTCCACGACGTGGGCAAGCCGGAGACACGCGACCGGGGCGAGGACGGCAGGGTGCACTTCTACGGTCACGACCGCCGCGGCAGCGAGCTGGCCAGGAAGGCGATGAAGCGCCTGCGCCGACCCGCCGACGAGGTCGACGAGATAGCGGGACTGGTTCGCTACCACATGGTCCAACTGCCCCGCACCGAGAAGGAGGCGAGGCGCTTCGCCCACCGCCGCGGCCGGCTCCTCCCCGACCTGCTCAAGCTGATGATCGCCGACCGGGAGGCCGCGCGGGGGCCGCTTTCGAGCCAGGCCACCAGGAGGTCCTATCGGGTCGCCCTCTCGCGGATCGTGGCGATCCTGGACGAGGAGCCGCCGCCGGAACCTCTGCTCGACGGTCGCGAGGTCATGGAGCTGCTGGGGCTGGAGCCCGGTCCGCGAGTGGGCGAGGCGCTCCGCTTCATCGCCGAGGCCCGGGCGGTCGGCGACATACGGGAGCGGGACGAGGCGGTCTCGGCGCTGCACGAGTATGCCGAAACGCGCGGTTGGGCGCGATGAGCGACAGGGCCTTCTGACCCGGTGGACGCCGACCCCGCGGACCCTGACCACGTGACCCCTGACCCCATGGCCCCCGACCCCGTCGACCCTCACCCCGAGGCCCCTGACCCAGTGGCCCCTGACCCCCTTGCCTCCTGGAAGCGCTTCCTCCCCTTCCTGCCTTCGCTCCTGCTCGGCGCTGTCGGAGGCGTCTGGGTGGCCCTCTCGCCTCCGCGGTTCACCCGCGACCCGTCGCTGCCGCTCGTCCTCGTCTCGGCCGCCGCGCTCGCGCTCCTGCTCCTGGGGGCCGCCTGGCTGCTGGAGCGGCGCCTGCCCTCCTTCCGCCACGCCAGCCGGCTGCTCGAGCGGGCGCTCGCTCGCCTGCGACTCTCCCCGCTGGCGGCTCTGCTGCTGGCGGCCTCGACGGCGGCAGGCGAGGAGCTCTTCTTCCGCGGTGGGTTGATGCAGTTCGCCGGCCTCTGGGGGCAGGCGCTGCTCTTCGGCGCCCTCCACCCCGTCGACCGGCGAGGCTGGTCGTACACGCTTTTCACCTTCGTCGCCGGGCTCCTCTTCGGGTACGCGGTCCTGGTCACGGGCAGCCTCTGGACCGCTGTGCTGGCCCACTTTGCTGTCAACCTGCACGGCCTACTCTCGGGTCGGAGAAGGAGAGCCGGCCCCCAGCGACGCCTGGGGTAGGGCCAACCAGAGGCAACGGACCTAGGAGGTAGAAGATCGGAGTCGTGGACTGGATCGTCAGTCACTCGCAGCTCGTCTCGTCGCTGGTGACGATCGCGACGCTCGTGGTCTGGCTCGTCTGGCTGCAACTGATGTACAACGACTACCGGAGCCGCCGACAGCCCAGGATGCTCATACATCAGACCGAAGGGGGCGGCCCGGGTTCCCACTGCCTGCTCGTGAACCTGAGCCAGGACGTCATCCACGTGCAATGCGTGAGGGCGGTGAGCGTTTCGGCCGAGGGTGAGAGCGCCGTACCTTTGGGCGCCGACGCCGACCTGACGCACGCGACCGAGCTGGGTCCCGTCGAGCTGGAGAACACCATCCGCCAGGGGCCATTGCGGCAAGGCGACTTCATCCGGCTGGGGAGCTTCGAGGAGATCCTGGAGAAAGTGGTTGGGGCCAGCCCGGCCGAGGGGCACGAGTGGCTGGGACCCAACGACGTGCCGAACATCAAGCGTATCGAGATCCGCGTCACGGCGGTCTACGGTCGCAGCGACCGCAGCGTGGGGGCGAGCCGCCGCTTCGAACTGGTCACACGGGACGACCTATTGAAGGTGAGGCCCATGGACACCTATACGACGCAGCTCTACAAGAGGCGCGACCGGAAGCGGGCGGAGCAGTGGCTGAAGCTGTGCCAGGAGTAGTGAGGCTTCAAACCTGCGGAGCAGCACGAACCACGGCAACGCTCAACGCTCGAGCACGGGACGCCGGGGGGCTGGCGAAATGAGTGATCGAGGGAGCCTGGGGCCGCGGGCCTGCTGCTCCGCCGCGAGAAGGATAGCACCAAAATCCTGACTGCTTTCTGAACGGGTCGTCAGCTGCCTAGCGGTGTCCCTCGAGCAGCATCCGCACCGGCTCGTCGTCGAGCCGCCGCGCTTCGCAATCCTGGGTGTTGCGGCAGGCGGTCAGGTAGCGGAAGCGCCGCCCGTTCGAACCGGGTACCTCGGCCCTCAACAGTTGCAGGTACTCCCTGATGCTGCTCCAGCCGCACAGGTCGCAGCAGAGGTGCGTGGTGGGGCTACCCGCTGCCGAAACCGGGAGGAGGCGAACGAGCTCGCGCTCCTGGCGGTCGCGGATTATCAGCGCGCCGTCGCCGCCCCGGTGGAGTTGGTAGTCGCGATTGCGGGGGATCAGCCTCGAATCGGTTGCCGGGAAGAACTCGAGCACGATCTCTCGCGCCGAGTAGGTGTGCTTGGGCTCTTCACTCACTCCGGATCCACGAGGGCGCCCGTTCGAGCCCGTTCCGAGGAGCGCAGTTGCGGCATGAGGGTGGCCATCTCGATGGCCGCGCTGGCCGACTCGGCCCCCTTGTTGCCCGCCTTGGTCCCGGCCCGCTCGATCGCCTGCTCGATGGTATCCACGGTGAGCACGCCGAATATTACCGGCAGTCCGGTTTCAAGCGATGCGCTCTGGACTCCACTCGAGACCATGCTGCAGACGTAATCGTAATGATCGGTAGCGCCGCGGATGACGGCGCCGAGGGTGACGATCGCGTCGTACCTGCCGCTTCGCGCCATCGTCCTGGCGGCCAGCGGGATCTCGACCGCTCCGGGCACCCAGCACACGTCGACCGAATCGCCCTTCACCGAGTGCCGGCGGAGGGAATCCATGGCCCCGTCGAGCAGACGCTTCGTGATGAAGTCGTTGAAGCGGGCGACAACGATCCCGATGCGCAACCCGCTTCCGTCGGCGCTTCCTTCGAAGACGCTCATCACCCCTTTATATCAGTTGCGCTCGGCTACGGTCCGCTGTGTCGGTTGCGCTCGGTCCGCTGTGTCGGTTGCGCCCGGCTCCGCTCAGGGGAGCACGGCGGTGAGCACGAGGTCGTCCACCTGCTGACGTATCTCGTACTGGGGCGTGCCCTCGCCAGGGAAGCGCACGGTGAAGATGTTCCAGCCCGCTTCGAGCTCCAGGGTCACGTCGGTACCGGTGAGCGTGGCGGGCTTGTCGACGTAGATGAGCGAGAAGAAGCCCACCGGATCGTCGAGGCTGCTCACCCCGATGTAGAAGGCATCGGTCACCCGTTCGAAGGAACCGCTGTCGTTGCTGTCGACGTACATGTTGACGCGGCCCTGCACGTAGTTGACGTTGTCGGGACTCACCCGGTACTCGTTCTGGAGCCCCGGCAGGAGGACCGCGCCCGAACGGAAGGAGCGCAACTCCTGATCCTCGACCGGTTCGGCGGTGATGCTGAAGGTGCCCGCCACTGGGGTGACGGTAGCGATCTCCTCGCCCCAGACGCCATTACGGTCGACGATGTGGACCGCGACTCGGGTCTGCTCGGCGAGCGGGTCCTGGCTCTCGATGATCCCGCTGAGCTCTACACTCCTTTGCGCCACTCCGAACTGGAGCGCGAAAACGAGCAGAAATAGGGTCGTGAACCCGAAAAGACGTGATCTCATGGCGTCTCCAAACGCTGGCCAGCTTAGCATGGGGTCCCGCAGGCTGACATCTTCGCTCATTAACAGTCCTTTCATACCTGCCGAAGGCGCATCGCGCGCGGAACGGACAGGCGGAAGGCTACTCGAGTTCGGTGGCCAATGATAACCGCTGGTTCAGTCGCCGTAACCGTGCGGATGCCGCAGCCGCCACTCCCAAGCAGAGGAGACGATCTCCTCCAGCGCCGGCCTCGTGGCTCGCCAGCCCAGCTCTCTGCCTATCCTCCGAGAGTCGGCCACCAGGATTGCCGGATCGCCCGCTCGCCGGGCCACCACCTTGGCGGGTATCTCGCACCCTGTCACGCGGCGGCAGGCTTCGATCACTTCGAGGACCGAGAAGCCCTGGCCGTTGCCGAGGTTGTAGGCGCGTTGCTCGCCCTCCGCGAGCGCTTCCACGGCCAGCACGTGCGCTTCGGCCAGGTCGCACACGTGGATGTAGTCCCGCACGTTGGTGCCGTCGGGGGTCTCGTAGTCGTCGCCGAACACCTCGATCCGCTGCCGGTGGCCCTGGGCCACCTCGAGGACCAGCGGGATGAGGTGGGTCTCGGGCCGGTGGTCCTCGCCGAACCGCTCGCTCGCACCGGCCGCGTTGAAGTAGCGGAGGGTGGCGTAGCCCAGACCGGTCGTTCGCGCCAGCCAGCCCAACATCCGCTCAGTGAGGTACTTGCTCTCGCCGTAGACGCTGGCGGGCCGGATGGTCGCGTCCTCGGCGATCGGCAGTTCGTCGGGAGTTCCGAAGAGCGCCGCCGTCGAGGAGAGGACGAACTTCCGCACCCCCTCACCGCTCATCGCCGTGAGTAGTTCGACCGTGGCGGCGCTGTTGTTGCCGAAGTAGGAGAGGGGCCGCGACATCGACTCGCCCACCAGCGAGTAGGCGGCGAAATGGAGGACCGCCTCGATCTCGTGCTCGCGCAGGGCCGCGCGCACCGCCTCGCCGTCTCGCACGTCGGCCTCCACGAAGGTGGCCTCCGGGTGCACCGCCCCTCGGTGGCCCTTCGCGAGGTTGTCGAGCACCACCGTGCGGTGCCCGCTAGCGATGAGGCTCTCGGTGGTAACGCTGCCGATGTAGCCGGCACCGCCGGTAACGAGGATGTTCACCGGGCCAGTCTATCGGAGGGGGTTCCCGGCAGGCCTGTGGACACCCCGGCTGCTGGTTCGGCAGCGTCGTATGATTGACGCCGACTCATTGGAGGTTTGTATGGCAGTCGAGTCCAAATCTGCGCCGGCAACGACCTCGGCGATCGACGCCGGTTACATCTATCTCGACGGCGATCTGGTCCCCCAGGCCGAAGCGAAGGTGTCGGTCCTCACCCACGCTCTGCACTACGGCACGAGCGTCTTCGAGGGCATCCGAGCCTACGAGACCGACCGCGGAGCCGCGGTGTTCCGCCTCCCCGAGCACAGCCAGCGTCTCCTCGACTCGGCCAAGATCCTGGGCATGAAGGTCGGCAAGAGCGTCGACGAGATAAACGATGCGATCCTCCAGACGATGCGGAAGAACGAGCGACGCTCGGCCTACATCCGGCCGCTCTTCTGGTACGGGCCCGAGTCGCTGGGCGTGAACCCCGGCAAGAACGCAGTCCACTTCATGGTGGCGACGCTGGGCTGGGGCGTCTACCTGGGCGAGGATGCGGTGCGCAAGGGCGCCAACCTGATGACCTCCTCCTGGCGCCGCAGCGCCGGCGACATCATGCCCACGAAGGCGAAGGCCGGGGGCAACTACGTCAACTCGGTGCTGGCTAACCAGGAGGCGCGCGAGAACGGCTTCGACGAGGCGCTGCTCCTCGACAAGGAGGGGTTCGTCGCCGAAGGTTCGGGCGAGAACATCTTCATGATGAGAGAGGGCGTCCTCTACCCCATCGCCCACTCCGTCAACCTGCGAGGCATCACCCGCGACAGCGTCATCAAGATCGCTCAGTGGATGGGCACCGAAGTCAAGCCGACGATGGCCACCCGCGACGAGCTCTACACCGCGGACGAGGTATTCATGGTCGGGACCGCCGCCGAGGTCACGCCGATCGCCTCCATCGACCGGCGGCCTATCGGCAAGGGTGTCGCAGGGGAGTTCGCGCTCCAGCTGCGCAAGACCTACCTCGACGTGGTGAGCGGCAAGGTGCCGGAGTTCGAGGAGTGGCTCACCTACGTCGACCGCTGATCCCGGCCCCCTCGAGCGCCCCCTGACTTGAACCTCCTCGCCCTGGCGCTGGTCCTGACCTCGGCCACCTTGCACGCCGCCTGGAACCTGCTCGCCAAGAGGGTGGCCCGGGGCGCGGCGTTCATCTGGCTCATCACGGCCGCGGCTGCGGTCGTCTACGCGCCGCTGGGCGTCTACCTGATCTGGCAGCAACGCCCCCGGCTCGGCCCGCTCGAGTTCGGCTTCATCGGTTTCTCGGCGTTGCTGCACGTGGGCTACATGCTCTCGCTGCAACGCGGCTACCGGGCGGGCGACCTGTCGCTCGTCTACCCGCTGGCGCGGGGGACCGGCCCGGCGCTGGCGGTCACCGGGGCGGTGCTCCTCTTCGGCGAGCGACCGGGTCCGATCGCGATAGCCGGCGTGGCGCTGGTCGTGGGCGGCGCCTTCGTCCTGGCCGGCGGCGAGCGGATGTTCCGCTCGGTGGACGGCAAGGCGGTGGGCTACGGCTTGCTCACCGGCCTCTTCATCGCCTCCTACACCCTGGCCGACGCCTTCGTGGTGACCGAACTGGCGCTCCACCCGCTCGTCTTCCTGTGGCTCGCGGAACTGGTGCGGGTGATCCTGCTCACTCCCACCGCGCTCCGCCGCAGGGCCGAGGTAGGCGAGCTGTGGGCCGGCCGCCGCCGCGAGATCGTGGCGGTGGCCATCATGAGCCCGCTCGCCTACCTGCTTGTGCTCGGAGCCTTCCGCATCGCACCGGTCAGCTACGTTGCCCCCGCTCGCGAGATAAGCATCCTCATAGGGGCGGCGCTGGGCGCAGGCTTCCTCCGGGAGGGGAAGCTGGGCAGGCGGTTGGGGGCGGCGCTGGTGATGGTGCTGGGGGTCTACGCCCTCACCCTTCCACCCCTCTGAGGCGGGCAGAGCCTCACCCGTGACGGAGCGGGTGAGAAGAGGGTGAAGAAGGAGTTGCGACGGTTACAGCAGTATGGCCGCCATCGCCTTTTAGAATCGAATATGGACAGTGCTGAACTGTTTGCGGAGCTGAGGGACCGTCACAGCCGGCATCTCGTTTACGAGGGTCCGTACCGGCTGGTTCGGCGGCGCAAGATGCCGGAAGAGTTGACCTCGATCCTCAAGTTCTTCGAAGAGTGGCGCCAGCGGATCTACCGATTCGACAACCGGTTCGGAGCATCTGTCGTCCTGTATCAGCCCCTCAAGGGAGGCGGCATGCGCTGGGACCTCATCCGCGCCCGCTTCCAGGGCGACGATCCGTTCGCGTTCAACTACGACGGCGGCACCCTAAGCAACCTGACCTGGCGGCAGGTGCAAGGGCTCCTCGACCGGATCCGCGAGGACTAGGGCAGGAGCCGCATCGGCACTCCGCGGCGGCACGTTCGCGGTTTAGAGTTGAGCGAACTCTGTTCTCGCAACGGTGGGGCCGAGCGCGAAAGTTCGAACGCGAGAGACACGCGTGGCCTGGCCCTGCCCCAGCGACTGGAGGAGGGAAGATGACCGACGCGGTACGGCGGATCCTCGACAACTACGCTTCTCAGCCACCGGGCGTCCAGGCCAACCTGGCCCGGATCATGGGACACGGCCGCCTGGCGGGCAGCGGCAAGATGGTGATCCTGCCTGTCGACCAGGGGTTCGAGCACGGTCCGGCTCGTAGCTTCTCCGACAACCCTGCCGGCTACGACCCGCTCTATCACTTCGACCTCGCCATCGACGCTGGCTGCAACGCCTACGCGGCGCCCCTCGGCTTCCTCGAGGCGGGAGCGGCCGAGCGGGCCGGGGAGATCCCGCTCATCCTCAAGCTGAACAACCACGACTCGCTGGCGCCCGATGGCGAAGATCCCGTCCCCTCGGTCACCGGTTCGGTCGCCGATGCCCTCTACCTGGGCTGCTCGGCGATAGGCTTCACCATCTACCCCGGCTCGGCCCACTTCAAGTCGATGTACGAGGAGTTGCGCGAGATCGCCGAGGAAGCCAAGGCGAGCGGCCTTGCGGTGGTCGTCTGGTCGTACCCGCGCGGTTCGGGCCTCTCCAAGAAGGGCGAGACGGCGATCGACGTGGTCGCCTACGCCGCTCAGGTGGCGGCCCAGATGGGCGCCCACATAATCAAGGTGAAGTTGCCCAGCGACCACCTGGAGAACGACTCGGCCCGCAAGAAGTACGAGGAGCACGGCATCCCCATCGACACCGTCGCCGATCGTGTGCGGCACGTGGTGCAGAGCGCCTTCGACGGACGTCGCATCGTCATCTTCTCGGGCGGCAGCAAGGCCAGCGAGGAGATGTTCTATCGCGACATCCGGGGCATCTACGAGGGCGGAGGCTTCGGCTCGATAATCGGCCGCAACTCGTTCCAGCGACCCAAGGAGGAGGCGATCGGGTTCCTCCACAACGTGATGGACATCTACCTGGGGCAGGGCGAGATGAAGAACTTGGCAGAAGAGGCGCAAGCGGTCTCCTGACCAGCTTGCGCCTCCGATGGAACGGCCCCGGTCGAAGGTTCGCAGCCCTCTTCCGGGGTCGATCTCAGTGCCGTGCCAGGTTCCGGTGGCTCGCGTTCGACGCCCCCGGCTCGAGCCGCTCAGCGAGCGCCATGAGCGAGTGGGCTGCCTTCGCGCGCCAGCCGCCGGCGAGCTCCCTCTGCCTGAGCTGCGCCACCCGCCTGGCTTCGCGGTTCAGTTCACGGGTCCGGTCCTGGGCAAGTCTCTTCAGTAACGATTCGTTCAAGTACATCTCAGACCCTTCTTCGGCCGTACTCTTCGGCCTGTCTGACTCGCGGTGATCCGGACCCGTACCCGTTCTCGCTGTGGCCGGCCCGGTTAGCGGTTCGCCCAGTGACGCGAGATGCGCGGCTCGCGGTTCTCGCGATAGCCGACTCGCTTCAGTTGCGCCGCTCGACTGTGCTGCTGGAGAAGCTCCAGACGGCTGTTGACGACATGCTGGTTCAGCTGCGGAATCATCACTCCACCTCCCTCCGAGGGGACGACCTGTCTGTTCTGGGGCATAAAAAACCCGGCGTTTCTGGCGCCGGGGAACCGTGGGATGGCAGCGAGCGTCAGCTCGGCGCAGGCCCAGAGTTCTCCCGAATCGCGCGGATGGCGCAGACGCTGACGATCAGCGGCGCCGTTTCGCTGAAGACGGCTACTCCTCTTTCGACCATTCGACTGCACCTTCCTTTCCGGGTTGGGAACCCTGCCGCTCGAGACCCGCGCGGACACGCTTCACGCTCTTCCGCACGGCCGCCTCGGCGGCTCCGGATGCGAATCGTAGCACTCGCATTCAGAATATGCAAGTGGGTATTCTTTCGCTTCTTCAGCGCTCGTAGCCGAGAGCCTGCGATCCGTGCGGGCGCTGCCGCCAACGGTTCGGATTCAATCGTCGCCGTTCGACTGTTCGCGGCTCAACCGGCGCCGCAGCTTGGCGCGCCTCTCGGGCACCTGAACGTTCTGCTCGACCAGCGCCTGAGTGATGGCGAGGACCAGCAGGTAGCGGTCCCCCTCGCCGCCGCTGCGCACGATCTCGACGTCGTACTCCTTGATCGCGTCGAAGATCTGCAGCGGCAGGGCCAGGACCTTCTCGCGGGCTCCGCGGAGGAACACCATGGTGACGTCGCTGGCCCGGCGTGGCGGACGGCAGCGGGCCAGAACCCCGGCCTTGTCGGCGCACTGGTTCACCGCGCTGCGGATCCGCATCTCCTGTTCGATCCTGGCAGGGTCGGTCATTCGACGAAAGGATAACCCAAGGCGAGCCGCAGCGATGACCGACCCATGCCTCCACTGCCGTCCTCAGTAGGCCTTGGCGAAGATGACCTTCCTCGGATAGCCGCTCGGCTTGCCCGTGTGGATGCAGTTGCTGCCCTCGGCGCTCGGACCCTCGAGGGGCAGGCAGCGCACCGTGGCCTTGGTCTCCTCCTGGATGCGCTTCTCGCTGTCCGGGTCGCCCGAGTGGGTCGCGTAGACGAAGCCGTGCTGGACCATCTCCTTGAGCTCGTCATAGGTCTCGGCGTGGTAGGTGTGCTCGTCGCGGAACTTCCTCGCACGCTCGAAGAGCCGTTCGTGGAAGTTCGCCAGTTCGGCCGTCATCCCGTCGGCGATCTCCTCGAGGCGCAGTTCGCGCTTCTCCTCCTCGAGTCTGCTGGCCAGCAGGGCGGTGCCCTTCTCCAGATCCTTGGGGCCAATTTCGATCCGCAGAGGGACGCCCTTCTGCTCCCACTCGTTGAACTTCCAGCCGGGACTCATCCCCTCGCGGTCGTCGACGTGGACCCGCACCCCCTGATCCACCATGGCCGAACGGAGCTTGTCCACCTGAGCCATGACCGTCTGCCGGGCTTCCTCGTCGCTGGAGCGGAAGATCGGAGTGATCACGACCTGGTGGGGGGCGAGACGCGGTGGCAGGATGAGTCCCCGGTCGTCGCCGTGGGTCATGATGATCGCCCCGATGAAGCGGGTCGAGAAACCCCACGAGGTGGTGTGCACGTACGCCTGCTCGTTGTTCTCGTCGTTGAAGGTGATGTCGAAAGCGCGCGCGAAGTTCTCGCCCAGGTAGTGGCTGGTCCCCGACTGGAGGGCCCGGGTGTCGCGCATCATCGCCTCGATCGTGAGAGTGGAGAGCGCTCCCGCGAACCGCTCGCCCTCGGTCTTCTCCCCCTTGATCACGGGCACTGCCGCGAAGTTCTCGGCGAAGTCGGCGTAGATCTCGAGCATCTGCCGGGTCTCGGCCAACGCCTCCTGGGCCGTGGCGTGCGCGGTATGCCCCTCCTGCCAGAGGAACTCGGTGGTGCGCAGGAACGGCCGCGTCCTCAGCTCCCAGCGCATGACGTTGCACCACTGGTTGTAGAGGAGCGGCAGGTCGCGGTAGCTCTGGATCCACTTCGCGTACATCTCGCCGATGATCGTTTCCGAGGTCGGCCTGATCGCCAGCGGCTCCTCCAGCTCCTTGCCGCCGGCGTGGGTGACGACGGCCAGTTCGGGCGAGAAGCCCTCCACGTGCGAGGCCTCACGTGCGAAGAAGCTGACCGGGATGAGCAGCGGGAAGTAGAGGTTCTGGTGGCCCGTCGCCTTGAACATCGCGTCCAGTTCGCGCTGGATGTTCTCCCAGAGCGCGTAGCCGTACGGCCTGATCACCATCGAGCCCCGAACCGGGGCGAGGTCGGCGAGGTCGGCCTTGTAGACGATCTCGTTGTACCAGGCGCTGAAATCCTCGGACTGCGGAGTTAGGCCCTTGCTCTTCGCCATGAGTTGACAGAGTAGCAAATGCCCCGCCGATTGCGTCCGTACCGAGACGAACCGATCACTTGCCCTGTCGGCTCGCCGCGCCTGGGGAGATCGCCATCTCCCCGCGCGGAGGCCGAGTCACAGGGTAGGCCCCGCCATGTCACAGGGTACGCCCCGCCATTGTGCGGGCGGCGATCGACGCCCAGCATCGGAAGCAGCGTGAACCGAGCGACGGAGAACGGAAGCGGACCTGTGCTCAACCCGCTGGAACTGTTCTTCGACCTGGTTTTCGTCTACGCCTTCACGCAGCTGACCGCGTTCCTCTCCGATCACACCAGCTGGACGGGCGTGCTCCAGGCGGCCCTGCTGCTGGCCGCCCTCTGGCGAGCCTGGACGAAGTACTCGTGGCTCACGGTAACGGTGCCCGTCGAGCAGGTCCTGGCCGAGCGGATCCTGATCCTCGTCGCCACCGTCGTCACCTTCGTGCTGGGGTTGACCATCCGGGAGGCGTTCGATCAGGCGGCGGCGCTGTTCGGCGTCAGCTACTTCCTGCTCAACGCCCTGCACTTCGGCCTCTCCACGCTCGGCGCCGGCGAGGAGACCCGCAGGCGGACCCTCGACCTGCTACCCGGCCTCCTGGGCGGGCCCGCGCTGCTGCTCGTCGCCGGGTTCCTGGACCAGCCGTACCGGATCCCGCTCTGGTTCGCCGGAGTCGCCGTCGACTACGCCATGCCGCTCGTCCGCGGGGTGCCGGGGGTCAGGCTGCACACCGTGCACTTCGTGGAGCGCTACCGCCACATCGTGATCATCGCCCTGGGCGAGACGATCCTGGCGACCGGCTTCAGCGTGGGCACGGACGAGTTCAGGTTGCCACCGGAGGTGCTCTTCTCGGCCCTCCTGGCCATAACCCTCATCGCCCTCCTAGGCTGGCTCTACTTCGACTACGTGACGCTCGCTTCGGAACAGCGCTTCGAGGCGGCGAAGGGCACCGACCGGAACGTGCTGGCTCGCGACTCGTACCTCTACCTGCACCTTCCGATCGTCGCCGGCATCATCGTCACCGCCTTCGGGCTGGAAGAGACGGTGCTCCACGGACAGTCGCCGCTGGGGCCGATCGCCGCCGCCGCGCTGTGCGGCGGCCCGGCCCTCTACCTGCTGGGCCACACCGCCTTCTGGTACCGCGACATCGGCAGGCTCAGCGTGCCCCGCCTCGCCGTGGCTGCATCGGCCCTTGCGCTCCTGCCGCTGGCGTCGGGCGTCTCCGGCCTCGCCGGCCTGGCGGCGCTTACCCTGCTCTTCGCCCTGCTGGCCGTGCTGGAGACGATCTTCTCGCCTCTCAGGCGAAGCCTTCGAGAGGACTGAGCCTCAGGACTCCATCCGCTCCATCCACTCGTCGACCTCGCGCTGCGCCTCCTCCTTCGTGCGGCCGTAGCGCTCCTGGATCTTGCCTGCCAGCTTGTCGCGGTTCCCCTCGACCTGACGCACGTCGTCGTCGGTCAGCTTCCCCCACTGCTTCTTGGCTTCGCCCTGCAACTGCTTCCATCGACCCTGTACCTGATCCCAGTTCATGACCTCTCCGTTCCTCGGGGGCTGGTCACAGTCTGGGGCAGCAGCACGCCTTGGACCAGTGTGCAGCACACCGGTTCTCGAACGGCTATGGTGGGGCGACCCCCAAGCGCTGGAGGCCAGATGGACCGCGAAACGCTCAGGAGCAGGCAGTCCCCTCTCAAGGAGAAGTATCGCGAAGCGCCCGAGAGCGCGGTGGTGACGCTGCGCGCCGAGGGCAGGTTGGGCGAGGGCGTGAGCTGCCGCGTCGAGACCGGCCGGGCGCTGGTGGAGGCGGGACTCCACCCGGCCAGCGGCGGGGAGGGCGAGTTGGCCTGCTCGGGCGACATGCTCCTCGAAGCGCTGGTCGCCTGCGCCGGTGTCACCCTCCGCGCGGTCGCCACCTCGCTCGGTATCGAAGTGGCAGGCGGGACCGTGCATGCCGAGGGCGATCTCGACTTCAGGGGGACTCTGGCCGTTTCGAAGGAGGCGCTGGTGGGCTTCAGGGAGTTGCGGCTGCGATTCGAGCTGGAATCCGACGCCGATCGCGATCAGCTGGAGACGCTGCTCCGCCTCACCGAGCGGTACTGCGTCGTCCTCCAGACGCTACGCGCGCCGCCCGTGACCACGACGTCGTTCGAGGCTACGCCACCAGCACCGCGCCCCGGAACTGCCTGAGCACCTCCTCCAGTACGCCGCCGAGCATCGACTCGAGCCAGCGGCTGAACTTGTACGAGCCCATCATGACGGTATCGCACCCTTCCTCACGAGCCGTCTCGACTATCGCCGTGGCTACCCTCCCACGAGTGCCGATGTAGGTTGCATCGATGCCGTGGGCGTCGAGGTAGGAGCGCGCCATCTCGAGCGGCGACGCGCTCACCTGGGAGAACTCGTTCACCGTCATCACCACCAACGGGATCCCCCACTTGGCACAGACGTAGGCAGCTACGAAGAGGGCCTCGTTGGCCCGGGGACCGCCGTCGTAGGCGAGCAGAACCCGCTCCACGCCTACCGCCGGCCCGTTCACGGTGAGCACCGGCCGCGGACAGCGCCGCAGGAAGGAGCGGAAGCCGGGCGAGAGGGTGGCGATGCCGTCGGCGTCGGCCTTCAGCGGCGCAACCACGAGGTCGACCCAGGTCGAGCGCTCCAGCAGCCGCTCGTGGGGGTGACCGACGGCGACGGCGAACTGTGAGGGCACGTTCGCTCTGCAGCACCGCTCCTCGAACGTCGTCCGCAGGATCTCGACCTCGCTCTTCCCATCGCTCCTCGCCTCGAAGCCCCGGTCCTCAGCACGCCGCTCCCGGCCGCCCCGTTCGCCCGTGCGCCGGTCGCCGACGCCGGAGCCGCGGCGGGTCTCGGTGACGTGCAGCCCGTAGAGCCTCGAGCCCTCCCGACGGGCGACGATGAGAGCCTGCTCGAGGGCGGCTACTCCGCGGTCGAGCGAGGGGAGCGCCACCAGCACGTCGGCGCAGATCCGCTCGAAACCGTGCTCCTCCCCCAGCGCGACCCGCAGGGCACGCTCGCGCCGCTCCTGGGTCGCCTCCGTCTCGGAACCCACCTCCTCGGCCACGCCCTGCACTAAGGCCTCGGTGGGCAGAGCCCAGCCGAGCTCCTTCTCGAGCGCCGCCCTGTGTTCCGAGAGCCAGAGGTAGAGGTCGGTCTCGGTGCGGCCCGGGAATCCCCGCAGCAGACCGTGCTTGCGGATGCTCTCGACGACCGGCAGGTAGACGGTGTCGTACCAGTGGGCCACGGCCTCCGGGTAGGAGATCTCGCGGCCGCGATCGATCCCCATGTAGTAGCGGTGCACCGAGATGTGTTCACGCAGGTCGGCGTAGCTGCCGGGGGCGGTGACGGTCAGATCGGCCTCGGGACGGAGCTCGTCGATCTGGGTCTCGAGCAGGAACTCGGCCTCCTCGGCCTTGATGATCAGATCGTCGGGCTCTACGTCGGGGGTGAGTTTGACCCGCGAGCGGACCGGCGTCACGTAGGCCTGGATGTACTTGCTGCCCAGCTGCCGCGCCACCGACACCCGGTGGTTCCCATCCTTCACGAAGTAGGCGTCGCCCACCCGGTAGACCTCGATAGGGGGAACCCCCTCCATGCTGGTCATCGCAGCCAGCACCCGCGCCCAGCGCTCCTTGTCGCTGTCCTGCCGAGGCAGGAACCCGCGGGTGAAGTCGTTGTAGCGGCCGAGGCTTCCCACGATCGCGTCGAGGGGAACCTCCTCGAGCCGGGCGCCGCCCGCCTCGACGGCCCGCAATTTCTTGCGCACCTCTTCGTAGGAGAGCAGTCGCGGTTCGGGTCGGAGGAAGGAGAGGGCCTCGCGCATGTTCGCCCTGCGGCGCGCGCGCCAGAAGTCCTGGATGGCAGTCGGCAGATCCCGCAATTCCGCCATGGCTGGACATTGTTGCACGGGCCGGCTCGGTCCCCTGGACCGGCGGGACACCGTGGCCGCGTCACGCGGGCGACCGGCCGCCAGGCACGTGCTATAGTGCGCCCGATATGGCATGGCGAATGCTGAAACGGAGCCCTGGTATCGGTTGAGCGACAACGCTCCTCTGAGTCAGGGCGCCGTGCTGCGGCGCCCGCTTTTTTGACCTGGCCAGATCGACCTGATCCATTCGAGGCGGAGGACCCGATGACGACCGAAACGGCAACAGCGAAGGAGGCCGCGAGCAGAGAGGGCACGGGCGTCTTCTACGCCACCACTCCGATCTTCTACGTCAACGCCGAGCCCCACATAGGGCACGCCTACACGACCATCCTGGTGGACGTGGTGACCCGCTACCACCGGCTGCGGGGAGACGATACCTTCTTCCTCACCGGCACCGACGAGCACGGCGAGCGGATCTTCCAGGTGGCGCAGACGGCGGGCAAGAGCCCGCAGGAGTACACCGACGAGATCGCCGGCAAGTTCCGCGCCACCTGGGATGAGCTGGGCATAAGCTACGACGAGTTCATCCGCACCACAGAGGAGCGCCACAAGAAGGTGGTCCTCGACGTGCTGCAGCGGGTGTACGACAACGGGGACATCATCTTCGGCGAGTACGGCGGCCTCTACTGCCCCGGCTGTGAGCGCTACTACACCGAGAAGGAGCTGGTGAACGGGCGCTGCCCGCAGCACGACATCGTGCTCGAGTACCGCAGCGAGGAGAACTACTTCTTCCGCATGGAGAAGTACCGTCCGTGGCTCCGCGAGCACCTGCAGCGCAACCCCGATCTCATCCGCCCCAACCGGTACCGCAACGAGGTGCTCGGCATCCTCCGCGAGCCGGTGGGCGACCTCTCCATAAGCCGGCCCCGCTCGCGCGTGCCCTGGGGCATCCCTCTGCCCTGGGACGAGGAGCACGTCACCTACGTCTGGTTCGACGCCCTCATCAACTACTGGTCGGCGCTCGTCTCACGTGGCATCGAAGAGCGCTACTGGCCTCACGTGGAGCACTTCATCGCCAAGGACATCCTCAAACCGCACGGCGTGTTCTGGCCCACCATGCTCAAAGCCGCTGGCCTGCCCCTCTACCAGCACCTCAACGTGCACGGTTACTGGCTCACCGACCAGGGGAAGATGAGCAAGAGCAAGGGCAACGTGGTGCGCCCCCTCGACCTCAAGGACAAGTACGGCAACGACGCCTTCCGTTACTTCCTGATGCGCGACATGACGTTCGGACTCGACGCCACCTTCAGCGAGGTTGGGCTCGCCGAAAGGATCAACTCGGACCTCGCCAACGACCTGGGCAACCTGCTCAACCGGACACTCGGCATGCTCAAGCGCTACCGCGACGGCAAGGTGCCGGGGCTCGCCGAGCTGGCGCCCGAGGACGAGGCGCTGCGCGACACCTTCGGTGAGCTGCCGGCAACGGTGGACGGCTACGTCGACTCGCTGCAGTTCGACCGGGCCATCGAAGCGGTGCTGGAAGCGGTACGCAAGGCCAACAAGTACGTGAGCGACACCCAGCCGTGGGAGCTGGTCAAGGACGAGGCCAATTCCGGGCGCCTCGACACCGTGCTCACCGGTTGCGTGGAGGCGCTCCGCTGTGCCGGCATCCTGCTGCAGCCGGTCATGCCCGAGAAGGCGATGGAGCTGTTCGACCAGTTGGGCATCGAACCGGCGACGAAGCTGGCCGCGGCCGCACAGTGGGGCTCGGTGCCCGCTGGCACCGTCACCAGGCCCGGTGCGCCCCTCTTCCCCCGCATCGATCTCGGTGAGTTACAGAAGTCGATCGACGCTGGCCCGCCGGCTCAGGAGCAGAAGCCGCTCGAGCACAAGGCCGAGGTGACTATCGACGACTTCGGCAAGCTCGAGTTCCGGGTGGCGACGGTGCTCGAGGCGAGCCAGCACCCCCAGGCCGACCGGCTGCTGGTGCTCAGGCTGAAGCTGGGGCCCGAGGAGCGCACGGTCGTCTCCGGCATCCGTGAGCACTACTCGCCGGAGCAACTCGTGGGCAGGAAGGTGATCGTCGTAGCGAACCTGAAACCGGTGAAGCTGCGCGGCGTCCTGTCGCAGGGGATGATCCTGGCCGCCGAGGACGAACAGGGGAACCTCAGCCTCGTCCAGCTCGAACGCGACCTCGCCGACGGCAGCGAGGTTCGCTAGGGCTCAGCCAGGCGGCGGCGCCGGACTGTGTGCTGCCGGCGCCGCCTCCGATTCAGGAGTCCCTCCTCAATCGATGCCGAAGCGTTGGGCGAAGGAGAGGTCGAAGTGGAACTGGCTGTTCGCATCGGTCTGGTACCTGCTCAGGACCGGTGAGTAGGTGCGGACGGCTATCCGATCGAGCCCGCCCGCGCCCCCTCCGGGGATGAACTGGATGATGCGCAGCCAACCCTGGCCGCCGTTCTCCCAGGTCTGGTAGTCGGCCAGCATCTCGTAGACCGGCAGACCTGCATCGTTGCTGCTCACCTGGTGGTACTCGCCGTCCTCACCGTCGGGCCCCATGTGGAAGTGGCCGCCCAAGACCATGAACACCTGCGGGTAGGGCCGCACCAAGGCCTGGTAGATCTCCTCGCCGCTGCTGCTGCCCGGGTAAGGGTCACCGCTCGAAGTCACGCTCTGGGTGATGGTCGAGTGCCCCATCGCCCCGGGGTTGTCCCACAGGTAAGCGTGAGTAGTGATGATCGTCGGCATGCCCGGGTTCGCTTCCAGGATCCCCCGCGCCCAGGTCAGGACGTCCGTGGGAGCCTCCCACTCGAGCGCCAGGTGGAGGAACTGCTGGCCGCCGGCATCGAAGATCTGATAGTGATTCGTGTCTCTCGGTCCGGCGCCGCCATACCAGCCGTATCCGCTGTAACGCTGGGAGCCGAAATATTGGCGGTAGAGCGCCGTGGACGACTCCTTGTTGTTGCGGTCGGCATAGTCGTGGTTCCCCACCGTGGTGCTATAGGCCACCACGCCGTCCAGTTCGTCCATGGCGGCGTCGGCCCTGCTCCACTCGCTCCCGCTGGATCCGTGTTCGACGATGTCGCCCACGTGGGTCACGAACTCGATGTCGAGCGCGTCCTGCTGCTGGGCGATCCAACCGGTCATCTGCGAGAACATGGTGTTGCTCTGGATCTCGATCATCGACTGGGTATCGGGGATCATCACGATGCTGAAACCCGGGTGGTCCCCTCCCACCAGTTCGATAGTCCCCCGGCGGATCGAACCATCTTCGCCGATGCCGATGGCACTGAGGCGGAAGCGACCCTCTCGGGTTGGCATGAAACTCCCGGTGTAGTCGCCGTCGCCATCGCTGTCGCTGAGCACTCCCACCCAGTCTCCGTTGACCTCCAGGTGGACGCTCTCCAACGGCGTGGATACCGCGCTCGTATCGACCCGGACCGGCACGCTGTTGCCCACCGATACCTGGCTCCCGGCGCGCGGCTCGACGAACTCGAGATCCGATGCGCCGCCCGGGAACAGGTCGGTCAGGGTGGAACAACCGGCCAGCGCGACCAGCAGCACCGCGGCCGCTATCGCGCGCAGGACCCCGGTTGGAGCCCGGTATTTCGTGTCTTCCTTCATCAGCCCCCCTGCTCCTGTGGTTGCGGTGGAGTCGCTCCAACTTATGAAGCAGGAGCAGCGCAGACCGGTACATCGGTCACTCTCTGAGGGGATTTCTCACGGTGTTATACTCCCGCTCAACCAGGCAAAACTGCTGGGTCTCGAAAATCCTGGAGGAACGATGATCGGAACCATCAGACGCGCATTGGTAGCTTCGTTCGTGGCGCTGGCCCTGCCGGCCTTCGCTCTCGCTCAGGAACAGATCGAGATCGGACTGCTCCTCCCCTTCACCGGCGAGTACGACTGGGTGGGCGCGAACGTGCAGCCCGTCGCCCAGATGATCGCCGACGAAGTGAACGAGAGCGGCGGGATCGGCGGCCGCGACATCGTACTGGTGCAGGGCGACACCGAGGGCACCGTCGACGCCGGCTTCACCGCTGCCCAGAAACTGGTCAATGTCGACGGGGTCGTCGGCCTCGTGGGGCCCACCTCACTCTCCTTCGCCGGGGTTCGCCAGGTCGTGCTCGACAACGGAGTGCCCATCGTCACCCCGACGGCAGGCACCACCGCCCTCGACATGCTCGACCGCACCTACCTGTTCCGCACCGTGCCCTCCGACGCCCTGGGCGGCCGGGCGATCGCCAGGGCGGCCACCGACGCTCAGTACCTTGCCGCCGACGAACCGTTCAGCAACCCGGTCCTGATGGTGGGCCAGGCGCCGGCGATGATCTCCTTCCGCGACCCGATCCAGCGCTCCTTCGACGACTACGGCGCGCCCGTCGCGGCGACCATAGAGTTCACGCCCGGCAAGGCCTCCTACCGTAGCGAAGTGCAGGAGGCGATGTCGAGCGATCCTGACCTGATCGTGCTGGTGGGCACGCCCGAGGACTCGGCCCGGATCATGCAGGCGGCGTTCCAGGCGGGCTACGACGGCGGCTGGTTCGTGACCCAGGACCAGACGAATCCGGAGTTCATCGAGCTGGTCACCGCCCAACTGGCCGAGGGGATCTACGGCCTCGAGGAGGTGGCCGACCCGGACAGCGCCCAGCTCAACGAGGAGTTCCGGGCCCGCTTCGAGGAGTACGCCGGCAAGGAGGTGCAGATCTTCGGCACCAACACCTACGACGCTATGAACGTGATCGCCCTCGCGCTGCTGCGCGCCGAGCTCAACGGCGAAGAGATCAGCCGCGAGTCGCTGGCTGCCAACATCCGCCCCGTGACCGATCCGGGCGCCGACAAGGTCGTGGTCCACAGCTACACCGAGGGCAAGGAGGCGCTCGAAGCGGGCAACGAGATCGACTATCAGGGCCTCGTGGGACCGATCGACTTCGACGAGTACGGCAACATCACCGCGCCGTTCGGCATCCGTCACGTCGAGGACGGTGAGTGGGTGACGGAGGCGATCATCCCCGCGGACGCGCTTCAGTAACGACTCCTCGATCGGGGGTGGCTCCCGCCCGTTCCAACGGTGCGGAAGCCATCCCCTCTTCTGAGCCCCTCGAGTGACTATCTTCCTGCAGACACTTGTATTCGGTTTGGCGACCGGCGCCGTCATCAGTCTGGGCGCGGTCGGGCTCTCCCTTTCGTACGGGGTGACCCGCTTCATCAACTTCTCCTACGGTGAACTGCTGACCCTGGGCGCCTACTTCACCGTGCTGGCGGTCTCCCTGGGCATGGGACTGCCGCTCGCCGTCATCGTGGCCACCCTGGTCGTGGGCGCGATCGGCACCCTGCTGGCCAAGGTGTTCTTCGATCCGCTCATGAACCGCGGCTTCCTGCCGCTCCTCGTCACCAGCGTGGGCCTGGCCTTCGTCCTCCAGAACCTCGTGAGGATGCTCTTCGGCTCTACCCCGATCCGCTTCCCGCTGCCGCTCATGCGCCCCTGGGACCTGGGGGAACTGTTCATCCCCAAGATCCCGGTGCTGGTCATCGTCGTGGCGCTCGGGGCCATGCTCGCCATCCACCTGATGCTCCACTTCAGCGACGTGGGCAAGATGATGCGAGCCACCAGCGACAACCCCGATCTCGCTCGAGCGTCGGGGATCTTCACCGGCCGGGTGCTCTCGGCAACCTGGTTCGTATCGTCGCTTATCGCAGCCCTGGGCGGAGTCCTCCTCGCCATCACCCAGATCGCCTTGCAGCCGGTCATGGGCTGGAGCTTCCTGCTGGTCGTCTTCGCGGCCGTGCTGCTGGGCGGCATCGGAAGCCCCTACGGGGCGATGCTGGGGGCTCTGCTGGTGGGTCTGGGCATAGAGTTCGGCACGACCTACGTCTCTGCCGACTACGGCCAGGCGTTCGCCTTCCTCATCCTCCTGCTGGTGCTGCTGCTGCGGCCTCGCGGCATCATGGGCGGTGCGGCGTGAGACGCGGTCCCGTGCGCCGCCGCGGGGAGGACTGATGTCGCTCCTGCCGTTCCTCGTGAGCCTGCTCACGCTAGCGCTCATCTACGGGCTGCTCGCCTTGGGCCTCAACGTCCAGTTCGGCTACACCGGCCTCCTGAACTTCGGTCACGTCGCTTTCTTCGCGGCCGGCGCGTTCGCCAGCGCCGTAGCCACGCTGCCGCCGCCGGGCAGCGCGGCCTACCTCGAGGCGGGGGCGAGGTACGAGGTCGGTCTGGGCCTGCCGCTGCCGTTCGGCTTCCTGCTGGGCGGTCTGGTCGCCGGGCTCCTCGCTCTGTTGGTGGGCGCGACGAGCATCCGCCTCTCGTCTCACTACCTGGCGATCGCCACCTTCGCCATGGCCGAGATCTTCCGCAGCTTCCTGAGCAACGAGGAGTGGCTCACCCGCGGCCAGTTCGGGATCACCAACGTTCCGCAACCGCTCAGGGGAACCCCGCTGGGCATCGACCGGTTCCCGGTGGCCTACCTGCTGATCACGGCTACCGTGGTGGCACTGCTGCTGATCCTCACCATCCGGCTCACCGAGTCCCCCTACGGCCGGGCGCTCCGCTCGGTACGGGACGACGAGACAGCGGCACGTGTGCTGGGCAAGCGGGCCACCCTGCTGAAACTGGGGGCGTTCGTGATGGGCGGAGTCCTGGCCGGCTTCGCAGGCAGCCTCTGGACCCACTGGCTGGGCGTGGTTCACGTGGGCCAGTTCGTCCCGATAATCACCTTCCAGGTGTGGCTGGCGCTCCTCCTGGGCGGGGCCGGCAACCATTGGGGGGTGCTGCTGGGCGCCCTGCTGCTGATGGTCATCCGCGAAGGCACCCGTTTCCTGGGGGCGATTCCCGGGCTCGACGAGCTGAGCCGCCGCAACCCTTCGTTCCTGCCTTCGCTCCGCTTCGTGCTCATCGGCCTGCTGCTCATCCTCACGGTTCGCTTCTTCCCGCGCGGCATCCTCCCCGAGCGGCTGCGCAAGGCTCCGCCCCCGGGGGAGGCGCAGTGAGTCTGCTGAAGGTCGACGCCATCAGCAAGAGCTTCGGCGGCATCAAGGCGGTCGACGGCTGCAGCTTCGAGGTACCGGCCGGCGGCGTGACGGGGCTCATCGGCCCGAACGGAGCCGGCAAGTCGACCCTGTTCGACATGGTCAGCGGGGTGACCAGGCCGGACGAAGGCCGGGTGATCCTCGACGGCCGCGACGTCACCGGCGGACCGCCCGAGCGGATCGCCGCGTTCGGGCTGGCCCGGACCTTCCAGACGCCGAGGCTCTTCCACGGGATGAGCTGCTGGGAGAACCTGATGGTGGCAGGGGCCGACCAGCCGGGCGAGTCGCTTTGGACCGCGTTCACCGGAAGCGCGCGCTCGCGGGGACGGGAGCGGGAGCTCAACGAGCGGGCTCACGAGCTGCTCCGTTTCCTTCAGCTCTCGCACCTCACCGATGCGCCCGCCACATCTCTCTCGGGTGGGCAGAGGAAACTGCTCTCCCTGGGCCGGGCGCTGATGACCGAACCCCGACTCATCCTCCTCGACGAGCCCGCCGCCGGCGTGAACGCCTCCCTGACGCGAACGCTCATGGAGCGGATAAGCGAGATCAACGACCGGGGCGTCGCCTTCCTGATCGTCGAGCACGACATGGACCTGGTCATGAGCCTGTGCCGGCAGGTCGTCGTCATGCACCAGGGGCGGGTGCTGGCCAACGGCACGCCGGCACAGGTGCAGTCCGATCCGATGGTGGTGGAGGCCTACCTGGGAGGGGTCACATGAGCTCGCCACTCCTCGAGGTCGACGGACTCGACGCCGGCTACGGTTCGCTGCAGATCCTGTTCGGGGTCGACCTGCAAGTGGCCGACGGCGAGTCGGTGCTCGTCTTCGGGCCGAACGGCGCTGGCAAGAGCACCCTGCTCAAGGCGTTGCTGGGCCTGGCCCGGCAGATGGGCGGAGGAGCCACCTTGGCGGGCGAGCCGTTGGCGGGGCTGCCGCCCGAGCGGATCGTGCGGCTGGGCCTGGGCTACGTGCCGCAGATAGACAACGTCTTCCGGAACATGAGTGTCGAGGAGAACCTCGACATCGGATCGATGATGCTGCCCAGGGCGCAGCGGCGCCGTCGCAGAGCCGCGATCCTCGACCTCTTCCCCATCCTTGCGCAACGCCGGCGCCAGCAGGCGGGCACCCTCTCGGGCGGTCAGCGGCAGATGCTGGCGATGGCCAGGGCGCTGCTCACCCAGCCGGGGCTGCTGCTGCTCGACGAACCCTCCGCCGGCCTCTCGCCCCAGGCGATGCGCGAGATGTTCGCGACGATCAGGCGCATCTCCGAGGTCGGCACGGCGATCCTGATGGTCGAGCAGAACTCGAAGCAGGCGCTGGAGTACGTCGACCGAGGCTACGTGCTGGAGAACGGCCGGGTTCGTTTCGAGGGGGCGGCGCGGGAGCTGCTGGAGCGCCGCGACATCGCCGAACTCTACCTGGGGGTCAGACGGAAGGCCGAGTAGCTGTTCGGGGCGCCGGCCCGGTCTGAGTGAGTTTCAGGCTGGCGTCCGGTCGGTTCAGGTCCTCGGGACTCCGCCACTTGCCGCTGTCCCCGTCGGTGTCGGTCTTCAGGCCGTCCCCGTCGGTCTCGGTCTTCAGGCCGTCCCGGTCGGTTGGGGTCTTCAGGCCGCCGCCCCCGTGGCCACCCGGTAGGCGGGATCCACCTCCTCGATGCTCGACACGGTGAAGTCGAGGTCGTGCAGGATGCCGTCTTCCAACCCGTAGATCCAGGCGTGGACCGAGAGTTCGTCCCCCTGCGCCCAAACCTTCTGCACGATGCTGGTGCTGCAAACGTTGCGCGCCTGGGTCAAGGCGTTCAGCTCGGCCAGCCGGCGAGGCCGCTGCTCCTCGGGCAACCGTTCCAGGGCCTCGCGGTGGTGGTGCGCAACGTCGCGAACGTGCCTGAGCCAGTTGTCGGCGAGCATTCCCGGCCTTGCGGGAGCGAGGGCTGCCGCCACCCCGCCGCAACCGTAATGCCCGCAGACGATCACGTGCTTCACCGCCAGCGCCTCGACCGCGTACTCCAGTACCGAGAGCACGTTCATATCGGTGTGAGCGACGACGTTGCCCACGTTGCGATGCACGAATACCTCGCCCGGGGGCAGGTCGATGACCTGGTTGGCTGGCACGCGGGAGTCGGAACAGCCGATCCACAGGTAATCCGGCCGCTGCACCGCCGCGAGCCGTTCGAAAGCCCGCGGATCCTCTGCTCGCAGACGCTGCGACCAGCGTCGGTTGTTCTCGAAGAGTTGCGGTAGTTTCCTCACCGTCCCGCCCCGTTTCGCCACGGCCTGCTCGAACGCCATCCGATCGTGTTCCGCGCCCGTCTCATGACCGGCACTGTAACCGATGTCGGCCGGCTGGTCATTGTGCGCCTCTGCCTGGTGCGGTCGGCGCTGCCGACCGAAGATTGGCTGGCGCGCCTTCGGGAGCGTCGGGAGGAGCGAGCTGATGCGTTGGGAGGACAGAGGCCCCAGCCGCAACGTCGAGGACCGCCGCGGTCGTGGCGGAGTGGGCGTTCCGTTGGGTATCGGAGGAACGGCGATCCTGCTGGTGCTCAGCCTCATCCTGGGCACCGACCTCTTCTCGCTGCTGGGGATCACCCCGCAGGTGAGCGGACCGTCGCCCGCCGCGCCCCCGGTCGCCGAGAGTCCCGCCGAGGAGGAGCTCTTCAGCTTCGTCTCCTACGTCTTCGACGACACCCAGTCGATGTGGCAGCAGACGTTCGAAGGCAGCGATACGCCGTACCAGGAGTCGACGCTGGTGGTGTACCGGCAGGCGGTCGAGTCGGGATGCGGGGTGGCGCCTTCGGCAGTCGGTCCCTTCTACTGCCCGGTCGACGGCAACGTCTACCTCGACCTATCCTTCTACGAGGCGCTTCGGCAGCAACTCGGCGCACCGGGCGACTTCGCCCAGGCCTACGTCATCGCCCACGAGATGGGCCACCACGTGCAGAACCTGCTGGGGATTGCGAGCGATGTCCGAAGCGCGCAGAGCAGCAACCCGGAGTTGGCCAATCGTCTCTCGGTGGCGATGGAGTTGCAGGCAGACTGCCTCGCCGGCGTCTGGGCTTCCACCGTCGAAGCAAGGGGCGACCTGGAGCGTGGCGACGTCGAGGAGGGCCTGCGCGCGGCTGCTGCGGTAGGAGATGATCGCCTCGTGCAGGGGGGCGGTGGCGCGACCGGTATCGACGAGGAGACCTTCACTCACGGCACCTCGGAGCAGCGCACCAGCTGGTTCCGCACCGGCTACCAGCAGGGCGACCCGGCCGCCTGCGATACCTTCTCGCAGCTCTGAACCTCGAGCCAGCCCGAACTACAGGCGGTTCGCCCCGTCTCGCCCTATACTCGTGACAGGGCCGCGAGGCCCGCTGAAAATCTGATCCTTCGGGGCAGGGTGGAATCCCCTACCGGCGGTGACGGCCGCTCTCGACGAAGAGAGCCGGCCGAAGTCCGCGAAGCCGAGCGGCCATCCAGGCGCGGGCCCGAGCCGGTGCAAGTCCGGCACCGACGGTGACAGTCCGGATGAGAGAAGGAGGTGAGCCGAGGCGCGCAGCGACGCGTCCGGCGACGCGATGCATGGATCTGGATCGAAAATCGAGAGTGCCTCGGGCGAGGCGAGCCGGGGAGCGGGCCGGTGACCGGCGGAGCGAGCGAACCGCTCCAGGAGCACGAGCGCTACATGTGGCGGGCGCTCGAGCTCGCCGAACGGGGCCGACAGACGACGCTGCCGAACCCGATGGTGGGTTGCGTGCTGGTCCGCGAGGGGTACGGGACCGTCGGGGAAGGCTGGCACGAGCGGGCAGGTGAAGCTCACGCCGAGGTTCGCGCGCTCGAGGCCGCCGGAGAGATGGCGCACGGGGCCACCGTTTACGTGACGCTCGAGCCGTGCGACCACCATGGACGCACGCCCCCCTGCACCGAGGCGCTGATCGCCGCCGGGGTGAGGCGGGTCGTGATCGCCAGCCCCGACCCGGATCCGAGGGTCTCGGGGCGTGGAGTGAAGCGCCTCCAGGAGGCCGGCATCCCGGTGGTCGAGGGCGTACTGCGCCAGGAAGCCGACGCCCAGAACGCCGCCTACCTGCGGCTGCAGCAGGAGAAGCGCCCGTTCGTCCTCTACAAGACGGCGATGACCCTCGACGGGAAGATCGCCACGCGCAGCGGTCGATCCCGTTGGATAACGGGTGAGCCGGCCCGCTCCCTCGTACAACAGTGGCGCTCGCGGCTCGACGCCGTTGCGGTTGGCATAAACACTGTCCTCCTCGACGATCCGCTCCTCACGGTCAGGTACGACGGCGGCCGGACGCCGGTGAAGGTCGTCTTCGACTCGGTAGCGCGAACCCCCGAAAGCGCCCGACTCTTCGAGCCAGACGAGCGAGGCGAGGCAGCGGACGTCCGGATCTTCGTGACCGAGAAGGCAGCGGATTCCCGGATCGAAGCGCTCGAACGGGCGGGAGCGAAGGTGTTCACGGTCGGGGCCGAAAGGGGTCGGGCGATGGTCGTCGAGGCGTTGCGGCTGCTCAGGCAGCAGGGCGTTCGCAGCCTGCTGCTCGAGGGCGGCGGCACTCTCGCCTGGTCGTTCCTCGAAGCGCAGGCGGTCGACCAGGTCGCCTGGTTCATAGGCCCCAAGCTGCTGGGCGGAGCGGGCAAGACCCCCCTTGGCGGGCTCGGAGTCGACGGCATGGACGACGCGATCGAGCTCGACGGCGTCGGCACCGAACAGGTGGGCAACGACCTCCTCGTAACCGCCAGCGTCCGTTACCCGGACTCGGCGGCCTCGCACCTGCCCGTCCGGGAGCCTACGGCTTCGCGGCTAGTACGCCGCTCTTCCGGCGCCGGCGAACAGGGAGCGGGCTGATGTTCACCGGCATCGTCGAGGAGGTAGGAACCATCGCCCGGGTCGAGCAGGCAGGCGGCGACCTGCGGATACGGGTAGCGGCGAAGCTGGTGACGCAGGACATGAAGCTGGGCGATTCGGTAGCGGTGTCGGGCTGCTGCCTGACGGTCGTCGATTTCGACCGGGAAGGCTTCTCCGCCGAACTCTCACGGGAGACGGTAGCCAAGACGGCTCCGCGCTGGCAGCAGGGCGCGCGCGTGAATCTGGAGCGGGCGATGGCGGCGGGCGGCCGCTTCGGCGGCCACATGGTGAGCGGCCACGTCGAGGGCGTCGGACGGGTAACCGACATCGTCAGCGAACCCGGCGCCTTCGTGCTGACCGTCAGCGCCCCCGAACGACTCGCCGGCTACCTGGCGCCCAAGGGGAGCGTCACCGTCGACGGGGTGAGCTTGACGGTCGTCGACTGCGGCGGACCGGGCGGCAGCGACCCCGCCCTGGCGCCGTGGGAGTTCACCCTCTGGCTCATCCCGCACACGCTCGAGGCGACGACCCTCGGCGAACTAGAGCGGGGCAGCCTCGTCAACCTCGAAGCAGACCTCATAGCCAAGTACCTGGAGCGACTGCAGCTCATGAAGGAGCAGAACCGTGTCCCCCACTGATCCCAGGCTCGCAACCGTCCCCACCCTCCTCGAGGAACTCCGCCGCGGAAAGCCGGTGATCGTGGTCGACGACGAGGATCGGGAGAACGAGGGCGACATCATCATCCCTGCCCAGAACGTCACCCCCGAGCTGATCGCGTTCACCATCCACCACACCGGAGGCGTCATCTGCGTGGCGATGACCAACGAGTTGGCCGACCACCTCGAACTGCCGCCGATGGTTGTTCACAACACCGCCAAGCGGAGCACCGCCTTCACCGTCTCGATCGAGGCACGTGAGGGCATAGACACGGGGATCTCGGCGAAAGACCGGGCAACGACCATCCTCACCACGGCCAAAGACGGGGTGACCGCCAACGACCTGGCAAGGCCCGGACACGTCTTCCCGCTCCGGGCCCGCGACGGAGGCGTGCTGCGGCGCGCCGGGCACACCGAAGCGGCGGTCGACCTGAGCCGCCTCGCCGGACTGAAGCCGGTCGCGGCGCTGAGCGAGCTCATGCACAGTGACGGCAGCATGATGCGTCTGCCGGAGATCCTAGAGTTCGCTCAGCAGCACGATCTGAAGGTCGGAACCATCGCCGACCTAATCGCCTACCGGCTCGAGCGGGACGGCTTCGTGCACCATGTGGACGCGGCGAAGCTTCCTACCCCCTGGGCCGAGTTCACGATCCACGGATACATGGACGAGCTGAACGGCGGCGAGCACGTCGCCCTCACGTTGGGGGACGTGGGCGACGGCAGGCCGGTCCTGGTGAGGATGCACTCCGAGTGCCTCACCGGCGACGGTCTTCACAGCCTGCGCTGCGACTGCGGCTTCCAGCGCGACGCAGCCCTCAAGGCGATCGCCGACGAAGGCAGAGGCGTGCTCGTCTACCTGCGCCAGGAGGGGCGGGGCATCGGCCTGCTGAACAAGATCCGCGCCTACCGGCTGCAGGACGAGGGAGCGGACACGGTCGAGGCGAACGAGCGGCTGGGCTTCGCCGCCGATCTGCGCGACTACGGGATCGGCGCTCAGATCCTCCACGACCTGGGGGTCCGCCAGCTGAGGCTCCTCACCAACAACCCGCGCAAGGTAGCGGCACTCGACGGCTACGGAATCGAGATCGTCGAACGCGTGCCGCTCAACGTGGGACAGAACCCGTACAACGAACGCTACCTCTCGACCAAACGCGAGAAGCTCGGGCACCTGGGGGAGTAGTACGCGAGAACCTAAGGCAGCTGGGGGAGTGCGCGAGCAGCTCGGGCCACCTGGGGGAGTAGTAGGCGAGCAACTCGGGCACTGGGGAGTACGCGAGCAGCTGGGGTGCTGGGGGATCGGTACATGAGGCATCACTGGCGGCCTGGGACGTTCCCGCAGGTCACTTTCGCTCGCTGCGGTCAGTAAGTAGGCTTGACGCCGACTGGAGGTAGACGATGTCCATCGCCGAGGAGAACAGGGTAACCATCGACCACGAGACGATAAGGCGCTGGGCGGAGGAGCGCGGAGGCTACCCCGCTACGGTCCAGGGCAGTCACAGTGGTGGTGACGACGTAGGCGTGCTCAAGATCGGCTTCGGTAACGAGGAGGAGCTCGAGCCGATCGATTGGGACGAGTTCTTCTCCAAGTTCGAGGAGAAGGCGCTGGCGATGCGCTATCGCGACGAGCCGGCAGAGAGCGGGAGCCAGCGTTACTACGAGTTCTTCAGGCGGCGTTGACGCCGCACGGGCTCGGCTTCCAACCTGGCCGTCACCTGCGTGTCAGCTACCTGCCAGGTCGTAACCCGCGACGTCAAATTCCGCCAGGCCGTAACCCGCGACGTCAGCCTCTTGCCAGGCCGTAACCCGCGACCGGCTCGAGCACCTATCGGTGGCCCATTCGGCCGGCCCGGGAGGGGATTTGGGCTCGGCTTCGGGGAGTTCGGCCGGGAAAGATACGGGTCGACCGCAAGGACTTGACGAATAGCGAATACGGCGGTAGATTGAAGGTATCGGACGCGCCAGAGGGCGCGTTTTTTCGTTGTGGGCCGCTTGGCGCTTCTACCGGTCCGATTCGGTCGCTACACGCTGAGGCCCGAGGCGCCGCGGAAGCGCGGTCCGAACTTCGCGTTCAGCTCCTGCAGGCGCGATGCGACCTGTTCTCTGCCCACCTGCTCGAGGTAGTGGAACGGCCCTCCCAGGAAGGGTGGGAACCCGATCCCGAACACCGCCCCGGCGTCGCCGTCGTCAGGCGAAGCGATGATCCCCTCGTCGAGGCAGTGGACGGCCTCGTTCACCAGGGCCAGCAGCAACCGGTCGCGGATCTCGGGCTCCGGTAACGTGTGAGGTTGCCTCGCGCCTAGGAGCGAGTAGACCCGCTCGTTGACCCGCCTCTTGCCCGCCTTGTCGTATCGGTAGAAGCCTTTGCCGTTGCTGCGGCCGGCCAGGCCCTCTGCCCGGACTCGCGAGACGAAGTCGTCGAGCTGTACCCCGCGCTCCTCGAAGAGCGGGGCTATCACCCCTACCGCCTTGCCGGCTACCTCGAGCCCCACGTTGTCGAGCAGGCGGAAAGGCCCCACCGGAAAACCGGCTGCCTCCATCACCCGGTCCACCTCGTCGATCGCCGCTCCGTCGCGAACGGCGAGGAGCGCCTCGTTCAGGTAGGGGGCGAGGATCCGGTTGACGTAGAAGCCCGGCCGGTCGGCGACCACGATGACGTTCTTACCCTGCGCGAGCCCTACCGCCACGGCGGTCGACAGCGCCTCCGTCGAACTCCGCTCGCCCCGGACCACTTCGAGGAGGGGCATCTTGGGCACCGGCGAGAAGTAGTGCATGCCCACTACCCGCTCAGGTCTGGTTGCGCTGGCTGCGATCCGCGATATCGGGAGCGACGAGGTGTTCGAAGCGAAGACGTGCTCCGGGCGAGTGACGGCCTCCACCTCGCTGAGGACCTGACGCTTGAGCTCGAGATCCTCCAGGACAGCCTCGATGGTCAGGTCGACCCCGTTGAACGGCCGGTAGTCGTCGGCGATGGTCAGGCGCTCGAGGATGAGGTCTCGCTGGAAGGAGTTGAGGCCCTTCCCGAGACGCTCGCTCACTCCCCGGTGTACGGCCGCTTTGCCGCGGGCCGCGAGCTCCAACGAGCGGTCCTTGAGGGTCACCCGATAGCCAGAGGCGGCGCTCACCTGAGCGATGCCCGCGCCCATCAGCCCCGCGCCGAGGACACCGATCCGCTCGACGCTTCGCGCTTCTCCCGAGAACGGGTTCCGGCGGGTGCCCGTCCGGACGAAGAAGAGGTGGCGAAGTGCGCGGGACTGGGGAGTGAAGAGCAGATCGGCGAACGCTTCCGCCTCCTGCTCGAGGCCCCTCGCGATCGAGCCGCCGTAGGTCTGCCTTACCGTGTCGAGGATCCTCGGCGGGGCGGGGTAGTTGCCGCGGGTCTGGCGCTGTACCTCTTCGGCCGCGCGGCGGAAGATCAGCTCCTTAGCGGGGGTGCGCTCGAGCAGCCGACTCATGCCGTGTCTGCGGGCCTTCCCTCCACTGCCGGCGAGGAGCGTCCTGGCGGCAGCGAGCGCAGCGCCCTCCAGCCCTTCGGGGTGGATCGTGGAGTCAACGAGTCCCATCCGCCTGGCCGGCTTGGAATACACCTTCCTGCCGGTAAGCAGCAGGTCGAGACCGGCCTGCAGGCCCACGAGTCGCGGCAGCCTCTGGGTGCCGCCCAGGGCGGGCAGCAGGCCCAGCTGAACCTCGGGGACAGAGAGGTGGGTGTTGGGGGCGGTGCTGGCGAGCCGGTAGTCGCAGGCGAGGGCGAGCTCGAGGCCGCCGCCGGCGCACGGCCCGTGGATGGCAGCCACGGTGGGCTTGGGCAGACGGGCCAGCCTTTCGAACAGCTCCTGGGCTTCGCCGATCAGCTCGAGCGCTGATCCTCTGTCGGTTAACTCGTCGAAGAGCGCGATGTCGGCACCGGCGACGAAGCCTGCCGGGTTGCGTGACGCGATGACTACTGCCTCTACCTGTTCGTCGTTCTCGAGACGCTCGAGCACCTCCGGCATCGACCCGAGCGCTGCCCGGTCGAGGAGGTTCGGCCCGTCGGACCTGTCGAACCAGACGAACGCGACACCCTTGCGCTGTTCGAGTTGGATCGAAGTCATCGCTCGGTTCGCTCGAGGAGCATGGCGTGGCCCAGACCGCCGGCCGCGCACGCTGTGACGACGGCGTACCTTCCGTCCTCTGCGTGGAGGCGGTTGACGGCTGTCGTCAGCAGTCGCGCCCCGGTCGCCCCGAACGGGTGGCCCAGCGACAACGACCCGCCCCAGGGATTGATCTTCTCGAGGTCGACGTTCGCGACTCGACCGTCCCTCCCTAGCCGTTCGCGAGCGAACTCGTCCGAGCCGAGAGCGGTGAGGACCGCCAGCACCTGCCCTGCGAACGCCTCGTGTATCTCGACCACGTCGAGGTCACTCCAGCTGAGGCCGTTGCGCTCGAGCAGTTCGGGGAGGGCGAAAGCCGGGCCCAGCAGCAGTTCCGTGCCCGGATCCTGAGCGACGAAGACCCAGTCGCGGATCACCGCTTTGGCTTCGAGGCCCAGCTCCGCGGCGCGTGAGCGTGTCGCCAACAGAGTCGCCGCTGCGCCGTCGGTGAGCGGGCTGGAATTTCCGGCGGTGACGGTACCGTACGGCTTCACGAACGCCGGGGGGAGCTTCGCCAACTTCTCCATGCTGGTGTCTTCTCTGAAGGTGTTGTCGCTCGACAGGGGTCGGAACTCGGGTGGCAGCGCCGTCTCCACGATCTCGCCGGCGAGGAGGCCTTCCCTGGTGGCCCGAGCGGCGGCCTGGTGGGAGCGCAGGGCGTAGGCATCCTGTTCCTCGCGGGTCACCCCGAAGGCCGCCGCCAGCCGATCGGCGCTCTCCCCCATCGTCTCGCCGGTGCTGTACTCGGCGATGGCCGGGGTTCGAGGGAGCAGGTCGGCGGGCCGGAGTCCTCTGAGCAGGCCCAGGTAGTCGCGCGCGCTCTTGGCCCTGCGCATATCGAGGAGCCTCTTGCGCGCCTCCTTGCCGAGGCCGATGGGGATGTCGGAGAGCGACTCGACTCCGCCGGCGAGGATGAGGCCGGCGCGCCCGGTCGCCAGCTCGAGGGCGGCGTCGCTGATCGCCCGGTTCGCCGATATGCAGGCCATGGTGACCGTGTGAGCCGGTACCTCGTCGGGCACTCCCGCTGCCAGTGCGGCGTCACGTGCCACGTTGCTGGTCCTGACGTTCTGGACAACCGAGCCCATGACGAGCCCGTCCAGTTCCTCGCCGTCCAGACCGCTCCTGGCGAGCAGTCCGGCGATGACCGTGCGCGCCAGATCGTAGCCGGTCAGCTCCGCGTAGTCGCTTCCCGCCTTACGGAAAGGGAGGCGGCAACCGTCGACGAAGACGACCTCCTCCCTCGAGTTGACATCCATCGCCCGATTGTACCCGCGACCATACGTTCCCGGCGTGCCGCTGCGCTGCCGGGTCGAGGGAGGAGTACGCGGCCGGCTCGATCGCGGGCTGCAACTCAGCCCTCGGCGAGGATGGCTTTCAGTTCGGCGTCGGCTGCCGGTCGGGCACCGAGCTTCTGGATGGTCCAGGCCGAGACCCGGGTCGCGAACCTCGCCGCGTCGCACGCGCTACGCCCGTTCAGGAAGCGCGCCAGGAAAGCGCCGGCGTAGGAGTCCCCGGCGCCGGTGGCGTCGACGAGCCGGTCGGTGGCCGGTGGGATGTGCTCGCTCGTGCCGTCCGCGAGTATCAGCGAGCCTTCGGCATCGAGCTTCAGGGCGATCAGAGCGCCGGGATAGAGCCTCGCCAACTCGCTCGCGATCGCCTGCGGCTCGCGTTCACCGGTAAGGGTGGTCCCCTCCTCGTGGTTGGGCAGCAGCAGGTCGACTCCCAGGTCGGTAGTGCATTCGAGGAAGGCGTCGAGCCCCATCTCCTCGATCATCTGGAACGATCCGGGATCGAACGAGATCGTCGAGCCCGCCTCCTTGGCCAGCTTCGCGGCCCGCCGGGCGGCGGTTCGCGGCGGATCGGCGAAAAACGACCAGGCGGTGAGGTGGAGATGGCGGGTGTTGGCGAGGAGGTCGACGGGTAGTTCCGAGGGGAGCAGATAGTGGTCGGCGCCCCGGCCTGAGACCATCGAACGCTCGCCTCGATGGTCTACGAAGACGGCGACTGAGCCGGTCAGTTGAGCTTCGGTGCGCACGAGATAGGCTTCGACGCCTTCGTCGGCCAGCTCCTCGCCGGCGAGCTCGCCGAAGCGGTCACGGCCGATCTTACCGACGAACCGGGTCGGAATTCCCGAACGGCTCGCCCAGACGGCGACGTTGGCGGCCGAACCGCCGGGCGTGAGCATGACCTCGCCGTAGGTGTCACCGCCCTCGAGCAGCCGGGTATTGGTGCGGATCAGGACGTCCCAGGCGTAATCCCCGAGCACCACGAGCGGCGTTTTCATCGCCGCGGAGTCTAGCACGGGTGAGGCGGAACGCCCGCCTCACCCCGTCGCCTCAATCGGACCGGCGGGCGAGCTCATCCCTCTGCAGCAGGGCAGCGCGCCTCTCTCGCAACCGAAGCAGTTCGCTGTCTCGTGCGAACCCCGTGCCTTGCGCCTGAACGGCGGCTGTCGTCGGACTGTCGCCGTAGTCGAAGTGAACGCGGAGTTTCGCCGCGGTACCTTCGTACAGGCGCCCCTCTGTCCAAACGAGGCTCGAGCCAGGAGTCAAGCCGTCGGAGGCAGGCTCGTCGAGATAGGACCAGCCCAGCGGAGCACCCGCGCCGTCGAGGAGGAAGTAGACACTGTATCTGCCGGGGTAGAGGGTCGTCGAGCCCTGGTTCTGCCCCGTCACGGTCGTCAGGACACCCGTTCCGTCGACCTCGTAGTCGACCGGCACCAGTTTTCCTGCCTGATCCAAGGTCCCTGGATTGGCGTAGAGGGAGCCGATCTGGATGTTGTCGACCAAAGACCAGTATGCAGGGTCTCCGTCGAGGGGAACCTCGATACCGGTCAGGTAACCGGTCTCCCCGGGGCCCAGACAGTCGTTACTCAGGTTCCCGCTGCCGATCCTGCCGACGCTGCCCTTGAGGAGGGCGAAGGAGTCGGCGATCAACTCGGTGGCGCCGTCTCGGTAACTGATGCCGTCTGCCATTATCCAACAGAGCGTCTGCGCGGACTCGTTGGTTACCGGCAGAGTCAGGTAGATGGCCTCGGTCGCGTCGCTGAAGCGAGTGAGGTAGGCGGTCCCCAATCGAAGGTCAGGATGATCGGTCACGAGAGTGTGGTCGGCGATCTTCCTCAGGGCGCCGATACTCGCATCACCGCTGCCCAGTGGCTCGTTCTCAACTATGCCCGAGCTGTTGCCAGTGGCTTCACTGTCCCTGAACCCGCTACCCCCATCGGTCGAGGTAGTGCCGCAGGCTGTCAGGAGGACAAGCAGTAGGGGGACGAGAGCAAGACGCGAGAACTGATTCACCAGAACGACTTCCGATCGTTGCGCGTCGTCCTTGGGCGTATTCGCCCTGTCGAGGCGAAAGCCGAGTCGGGAGGTGGCGTTGCGGCGGGTTACGGATGGGGACAGGAGAAGACGTATCGGACGACGGTAGATTGGTCCGTAACCCTACCACCTGCTCGTAACGCTATTACGGCCGCTCGAAAGATGTCCGTTAGCATTCTCATATGCTACCTGCCGAGATACAGCCGCATTTCGACAAACTCTGGGCGGCTGCGATGATTCAGGGATCCGAGCACGCCGGCACGATCGAGCCGCGGCGGTCTCGTGCGCGGCGCCCTCGGCCTACTGAAAGCCTATCCGCCGCGACCGCGGATTCTCCTGCTTCAGTTCCTCGACCATGCGCCGGTACTCCTCCTCCATCTCCGGCGTCACCGAGGCGCGGGTCTCTGCCAGCGCCTGCTCGAAATAGCGCATCGAAACGGCCTCGGTCTGCAGGTTCTCCCGCAGCGCCTGCATCCCGGCCCGCCTGACCAGGTTCTCCAGGTCGGCGCCGGTGTAGCCCTTGGTGCGATCGGCCAACTCGCCGATGTCGACGTCCTCGGCCAGCGGCATCCCGCTCAGGTGGATGCCCAGGATCACCTCGCGCCCCTCCAGATCGGGCACCGGCACGTAGACGACCTCGTCGAACCGGCCTGGGCGCAGCAGCGCCTGATCGAGCAGGGTGGGTCGGTTCGTCGCCCCGATCACCACCACGCCCTGGAGCTCTTCGAGTCCGTCCATCTCGGAGAGCAGAGTGTTCACGACCCGCTCGGTGACGGCCGGCTCACCGAGGCCGCCTCCTCGCTGCGGCGCCAGCGCATCGATCTCGTCGAGGAATATGACCGTGGGCGCCACCTGCCGAGCACGCTGGAACAGTCTCGCCACCTGTTTCTCCGACTCCCCGTACCATTTCGACAGCAGATCCGACGACTGCATCGAGGTGAAGTTGGCCTCCGACTCACGCGCTACCGCCTTCGCGACGAGCGTCTTGCCGGTGCCGGGTGGGCCGAACAGCAGGATCCCCTTGGGCGCCCGGATGCCCAGCCGACGGAATGCCTCGGGCTCCTTGAGGGGCAGCTCGATGCCCTCCTTCAACGTCTGCTTGACCTCGTCGAGGCCGCCTATGTCTTCCCAAGCTACGTCGGGCACCTGGATCATGATCTCGCGCAGCGCCGAGGGCTGGATGCGCCTCATCGCATGGGTGAAGTCCTGGGCCGTCACCTGCAGGTTCTCGAGCATGTCGGGTGGGATCTCCTCGGCCTCCAGGTCGATCGAGGGTAGCGCCCGTCGCAACGCGTCGATGGCGGCCTCGCGTGCCAGGGCCGAGAGGTCGGCGCCCACGTAGCCGTAGGTGACGCGCGCCAGTTCGTCGAGGTCGACGTCGTCGGCGAGCGGCATGCCGCGGGTGTGGATCTCGAGCGTCTCGCGCCGGCCGTCCCGGTCCGGCACGCCTACGACGATCTCCCGGTCGAAACGACCCGGCCGCCGCAGGGCCTCATCGATAACGTCGACCCGGTTGGTCGCGCCGATCACGACCACGTTCTGCCGAGGCTCGAGCCCGTCCATCAGGGTGAGCAGCTGAGCGACCACCCGGCGCTCGACCTCTCCGCTGGCCTCGGAACGCTTCGGCGCGATCGAGTCGAGCTCGTCTATGAACACGATCGACGGAGAGTTCTTCTCCGCTTCCGCGAATATGTCGCGCAGACGTTGTTCAGACTCGCCGTAACGGCTGCCGATTATCTCGGGTCCGCCGATATGGAAGAAGCGGGCGTCCGATTCGTTCGCCACGGCCCGTGCAAGGAGCGTCTTGCCCGTCCCTGGCGGTCCGTGGAGCAGTACCCCCTTGGGCGGATCTATGCCCAGTCGCGAGAAGAGCTCGGGGTGCTTGAGCGGCAACTCGATCATCTCGCGCACCTGCTCGATGGCCGAGCCCATGCCCCCGACGTCGTCGTAGGTCACGTCGATCTTGCGGGCGTCCTCGGGCTCCTCGTACTGAGGCCGCAGGTCGATCTCCGTCTCGCCGGTTACCTGCACGACGCCCCTCGGATTGGTCGAGGTGACCAGCAGGCGTATCTCCTGGAGACCGAAGGCGCGCTGTTCGAAGAGCGCGCGGAACACTTCGTCGGGGAAGGGGCCGCCGTCCGTCTGGTGACCGCGACGGTAGACCGACGTAGAGATGACGTCGCCGGCGACCAGGGGTCGACCCAGGAGGGTGCGCAGCAGGGCCGCGCCCGGGCCCGAAAGGCGCACGTTCTTCTGCGCCGGCGCCAGAACGACCCGCTTGGCCGGTTTGACCTCGGCCCGCCGCACCTCCACCTGATCGCCGATGCCGGCGCCCACGTTCGACCTCATCAGCCCGTCGAGCCGGATGATGTCGAGGCCCTCGTCCTCTTCGTAGGGAGGCGCCGCCAGCGCCGCGGTGGTTCGCTTGCAGGCGATCTCGACGACGTCACCCTGACGCAGGTCGAGGCGCCGCAACGCCTGGCTGCTGAGCCGGGCCACGCCCTTGCCGACATCGGGGCGTTGGGCGCCCGCGACCTGTAGCTTCACGCTCTTCTCGACACCGGTCTGTTCGGCCATAGGCTCCCCCAATTCCTGGTCGAGCCTAGGACCTGAACCGGGCCGCGACAAGGGCAGGGCAGACATAGCCCGAAGCGACGAGGCCCAGTGGACACGGGTTCGGCAGTTCGAGGGCGGGCCAGGCACAGGTTACGTCCGGCACTCGCCAGGGAACGGGCACGACACCTACAGCCAGCGCGGGCCTGGGCTACAGCCAGAACAGTCCACTCTCCCGGGAAAGGCTGATACTGTTTCGTTGTGACCGCGACCACTCTCGAGCGCAGGGAACTGTTGGAACACCGACAGGACGAGGCGGATACCGCCTACATCTACGAGTCGATAGCTGCCACCACCCGCGAGCCCGAGGTGAGATCGCTCCTCGAATCGCTGGCGCGGGAAGAGGGGGCGCACCGCAGGCAGTTCGAGGAGCGCCTCGCCGCGGTTCCCGAGTTCCGGCCGTCACCGCGCGCGCGGTTCCTCGTGGCCGTCGCCCGCCTCCTGGGTGAGCGGCTCGTGCTTGCACTGCTGCGCCTCGAGGAGGGCCGTGAGGTCGCTCGGTTCCTGAGGCTGGCGCAGTCGGGGGTGGACGAGCCGTGGCTGAGGCAGTTGGCGCGCGAGTCGGCCGCCCATGCGCGCGCGCTCGGTCGACTCACCGGCGTCCGCTCCGACCCCTGGCACCACAACGAGGCCGGCGGCATGGTGCGCAATGTCGTCTACGGCTTCAACGACGGGCTCACCGCCAACTTCGGCCTGATCGCCGGCGTGATCGGCGCCTCTGTGAGCCGGGAGATCATCCTCCTCACCGGCTTCTCGGGCCTGGTCGCGTCGGCCTTCTCGATGGCCGCCAGCGGCTACCTGGCGGCGCAGAGCCAACGGGAGGTCGACGAGAACGAGTTGAACACGCAGCGCACCGAACTCCTGCTCTGGCCCGAACAGGAAGAGTCGTACCTCGCCGGCGTCTACCGCGAGCGGGGCCTCTCGGAGGAGGAGGCCAGGGTCGCTGCCGAACGGGTCATGAGCGACCCCGAGGTAGCTCTTCAGGAGCTCGCCAAGGAGAAGCTCGGCATCGGTGAAGCGGGCGAATCGCCGATCAGGGAGGGTGTCACGACCGGCGTCGCGACCGTCTTCGGAGCGCTGGTGCCCATCGTCCCGTTCTTCTTCGGTGGCGGCGCCTGGGCCGTAGCCGCCTCCTTCCTCGTCGCCATGGCCGCGCACTTCCTGGTGGGCGCGGCACGAAGCGCACTCACTGGCCGGAACTGGTTCCGCAGCGGCTTCGACATGTTCGTCGTTGGCCTTGGGGTAGCGGCGGCGGGCTACCTCGTGGGTTACCTGCTCACCGGCATCCTGCCCGCCGGTTGAGCGATGCGGGCAATCATCTTCGACCTGTCCGAAGTGTTGATCGCCGGCCTCATCGGGATCGAGACGTCGCTTGCCGAGCGCTTCGGCATGGACCCGGAAGCCGTGCTACGGGCGTTCGGCGGGACCCACCTCGACGAGCTTCTTCACGGCCGGAGCAGCGAAGAAGAGTATCTCCAGTCGGTCCTGGGAGTGCACGGCTGGGATGCCGGAGCGGCCGAGTTGAAAGAGCTCATCCGCGCGAACTTCCGCCGGCGGGTGGAGGGGATGGACGAGATCGTCGAGGCTCTGGCGGAGCGCTTCGATCTGGTGCTCCTCTCGGATCACGGTACCGAGTGGGTGAACTTCATCCGCTCGATCCACCCGTTCCTGGGCCAGTTCTCACACCAGTTCTACTCCTGCGAACTGGGCTGCACGAAGCGAAGCCCGGAAGCGTTCCTGGCGGTGCTGCGGGAGTTGGGCGGAACGCCGGGCGACTACCTGTTCATCGACGACAATCCGGGCAACGTGGAGGTCGCACGAGGCGTCGGGTTGGACGGCATCAGATTCACCGGGGCCGAGTCACTCCGCGACGAACTCGACCGCCGGGGCATCACCCTGTCCCGCTAGTGGGGCGGATCGATCCGGTACAGCAACAGGTCCAGCTCGTTGCCGGCCATTCCGGTCACTCGCTTCTCGGCGACCACCTGTCCGCCCAGCGACTCAGGGATCTTGCGACTGCGGAGGTTCCAGCGTTTCGTCGATCGAACCGGCAGGCTTTGGGATCATGTACTCGGTGATCCGGGCCGAGAACTCGTGGAAGATCGCCTCGGCATCTTCGCGGGCCGTGGCGCGGAGCCTCACTCGTGGACCCTCGATCACGAGGTCGACGAGCGGAACCGGGCGCTCCGAGAGGAAGCGGAAGCCGCTCATGGCGCCTTGCCTCAGCGCTCGTAGAAGGGCGGAGGTTCTATGCCGAGCTGCCTGAGGTAGACGTAGCCCTGAGCTCGGTGGTGGATCTCGTTGTCGATCTGGTAGAGGAGTCGCGCCAGGTTCGACTGCGCCGGTCCTCCGAAGAAGTGATCCGGCTCGACCCGCTCGAGCTTTTCCCCGGTGATCGAGGGCCAGTACTCGCGGATCGACCGCAGCGACTCGTCCCAGGCCTCGAGCAGTTCCGCCTTGCTCTTCACCTGTTCGTACTCCAGCCGCCACTCCCAGTGATCGTTCGCGATCCCCTCGAGCAAGGGCGTGACCTCGAGGGCTTCGCCGATCATCTCGCCGAAGCTCCGCAGAGGCTCGACCCTGTGGCTGAACAGCTCATCGTCTGGAAAGGCGGCGATCGTGCGGCGGGTCAGTCGCCGGTGGCCCTCCCAGTGCTCCAGTAGTTCGTCGAGGTCGATTACACCTTCCACAGTTACCTCCCGTCCAATGCCTACCATGCGCTCGAACGGTGCTACATCTCGTTCGTTAAGCCCTACCCGGCATCACTGGAATCTTCTCGCCCTCGGTCGAAACCGGCAGAGAGATGGAGCATGGGACTTTCCGCGTCAGACTCTCTAGTTGGTCACGGCCAGCTGCTGCTCGAGCGCCTCGACCGGTTGGTCGACGAACTCCCGCATGACTCTGAGGAAACGCCGGCCTAGGCAGGCAGCAAGGGTAGTCCCACGGGATCGGCGAGTCGAGCAGGGCCTTCACACGTGCGGGAAGTTGGGGTTCCAGGCGACCTCCCAGAGGAAGCCGTCGGGATCGGCGAAGTAGCCGGTGTAGCCGCCCCAGAACGCCTTCGCCCCGGGTTTGACGATCCGTCCACCGGCCCGCTCGGCCTCCTCCAGTACGGCGTCGACCTCTTCTGCCGTCCGGACGTTGTGGGCGAGGGCGAAACCCGGGAAGCCGCCGCTTCCCCCGTCCTGCATCCCGGCGTCCGCGGCCAGCTCTCCTCTGGGGTAGAGCGCCAGCCAGGTCCTGCCCATCTCGAAGAAAGCCACCCCCGCCTCATCGTTCAGCTGATCCTTGTCCAGCAACCGCCGATAGAACTCCCTCGACGCCTCGAGGTCGCTCACGCCCAGCGTCACGAAACTGATCCTCGACTCCATCGCTTACCTCCCGGTCACTCTCAAGAGAGTTCGATGACGGTGAGCTCGCGCTGAGGGTCGGTGGTGATCCTTGGCCCGGCCTCTTCGAGCAGCACGTCTATCTCGGAGCGTACGCCGAACTCGGGAAGGTAGACGCCCGGCTCGACCGTCACCGCGATGCCCGGCAATAGCTTGCGGGTATCGCGGGTCTCGAAATCATCGAGGTGCACGGCGTCCCCATGCGTGGAGCGGGTCCCAAGGCTGTGGCCGGTGCGGTGGATGAAGTACTCACCGTAGCCCTTGCCCGCGATATGGCCGCGCACCTTCCGGTCGACGTCGCTGCCGCTTGGCCGCCTGCCGGCCTCGTACGCCTCCCGCATCGTCCGCACGCCGATGTCGCGAGCGTCGCGAACTATCTCGAACAGCTCGAGGAACTTCGCCGACGGCGGGCCGTACGACCCCATCCAGGTGATGTCGGCGTAGGGAGCGTCGCCGTCGGCCTCCTTCGCGAAGATGTCGAGCAGGATCGGGTCGCCGGGTTGGAGACGGCGGCCTCCCTGGGAGGGCGTCACGAAGTGGGGGTCGCCGCTGTTCGGCCCGAAGCCCACTATCGCTTGGTGATCGAAGGTGAGTCCTGCCTCCTGGAGCACCCGGGTGATGACTCGCTGGACCTCCGACTCGTTAGCCGACGCGCCGTCGCTCGCCCTCCGGGAGATGAAAGAGATGGCCTCGTCCTTGGCCCGGTACACCCCGGCCACCGCCCGCTCGTGCGCGGCGATCTGCTCGTTCGTCCAGGCGCTGAAGACCTGGAGCAGATCGCCCGAGCTGACCGGCTCGACCCCCAAATCCCGGAGCAGCTCTACTGTGCCGGCATCGACGAAGGAGAGGTAGGGGATGTCGTTGCGCGGTGAGTACTCGAGGGCGACCGGGCCTTCGGGAAGCAGCTGGGCTAGCTCCGCCTCGAGTGAGGAGCGCGAGCTGTAGCTCACGACCTCGAACGGCAGGTCGGGAAGCGAGCGGCGTTCGATGGCGTGAACGAGCAGGGTGGGGGTGCCCCGCGCCGGCACCAGCAGGAATACCCGGCGGGTGATCAGCCCACCCAGTCCCATGAAGCGCTTCGCGACCGGGTTGGAGCCGCGGAAGTCGTAGAGAAGCCAGCCGGCCAGGCCTTGGGCGCGAAGCTCGGCTTGAGCGGTCTCGATCCAGTCCATTGGCGACTTATACCAGAGCGACCGGCTGTGCTAGCGGCGGGCGGAAGGACGAGGCAACACCCACTCCTCGAAGAACTGTTGGAGCGAGCAGTCGCAGTGCTCCTCTGCCAGCTGCCTGAACTCGAGGGTAGTAGCGATACCGAAGGCGTTCCGCTCCACGTAATCGTTAATGAAGCCGTCGAAGGTTGAATCCCCCACCATCTGGGCGAGCCGCTCCACTACGAGCGGGCCCAGCCCGTAGATGACGGCGCCATACTCGCTCCCGCTGTAGCGGCCCACGGGGAGGCCGATAGGCAGACGGTTACGGCCGATCTGCTCCCAGCGCTCGAGCAGGCCCTGTCGGAAGAGCCGGTACCCCGGCTCGCCGTACACCTCCCGGTAGTAGCGCATCGTCAGGTACTGGGTGACCGACTCGTCGAGCCACGGCTCGCTCACCTGGTCGTTGCCCACGAGAGAGTAGAACCACTGGTGCCCCACCTCGTGGGCGACGGTGCTCTCGAGGAGGATCCTCTGGTCCTCCTCGATCAGCTCGCGCCGGATGGCGATGATCCCCGGGAACTCGACTCCCAGGGCGCTGGTTGTTATCGGAACCAAGTCGAGTTCCCGGAACGGATAGTGCCCGTACAGGTCGCCGAAGAGGCTCAGCGAGCGGAGCGCCGTCTCGACGGCCCTCTCCATGAGCGCCCGATTCTCGGGCCGAGCGTAGGCCCGCACCGTGACACCGTCCTGAGCCCGGACTATCTGCTCCCACTCCTCCCCCGCGGCAAGATAGAAATCGCGAACCGGTCCGGCGGCGAACTCCACGATCTGCCTGCCGCCCTCCAGGTTCCACTCGATCAGATCGCCACTTGCGGCGACGCCAAGGCTGGCGGGGGCGTCGAGTCTGACCCTGAAGAAGGAGCTGCGGGCGTAGACGAGGTCGCCGTAACGCGGAGGAAGGTCGACATCCCATCCTTCCGAGTCATGAACGGCGAGGAGGGCGTAAGCGTGGGCCAGCGAAAGTACCCCTTCGTCCAGAGCCAGGATCCCGTAGTTGCCGCCGCCGGTCTCGGGGACCGCGAGTCGGTAGTCGAGCTTCACGGTTGCCGCCTCACCGGGCTTCAGCTGGACAGGCAGGTCGACACGCATGACCGTCTCGTCGCCCGCGAAACCGGGGCTCACCGCCTCACCGTTCACCTGGAGGTCCCCTACCGTCATCCGTCCACCGATGCGGTTGGGCAGGAGCAGGAAGTAGAGTTCGTGCCACGCTTCGGCGCTGTAGTTGGTGACTCGCACCTCTTCGGTCGCGGTGAGCTGCGTTCCGTCGAGGGTCCAGTCGAGCCGGTAGACGGTTGCGTCGCCGAGGTCGGGCAGATCGGCGCTCATGGTGGGGTGGACGCCGCGCAGGTAGGGCACCGCGTCCTGCCGGGCCCGCGTCCCGCTCTGCGCCAGTGCCGCCGCCGACATCAGCAGCAGGATGGCGATGACCCCCCTTAGCCCCCCGATCGGCTTCACCCTCCGCTCCCCTCCCGGACCGCTCTGAGACGGTCGATCAGCGGCCTCAGCCTCTCGCCCTTCAGTTTCAGGGCCGCCCTGTTGACCACGAAACGGGCGCTCGACTCGAGGATCACATCTACCTCGGCCAAGCCGTTCGCCCTAAGCGTCGCTCCCGTCTCGACGACGTCGACCACGGCGTCGGCGAGACCGGTCAGGCAGGCGAGCTCGACGTTGCCGGAGAGTCGCACGACCTCGGCCGAACTCCCGAGGCGCTCGAGGTAAGTGGCGGTGACCCTGGGATACTTGGTCGCCACCCGCCTGATCGTGCCCGACTCCCCGCTCGGCCTGATGAGCGACAGCCGGCAGGCGGCGAAGCCCAGGTCGACAGGCTCGTAGAGGTCGCTGCCCGCCTCGAGCAGCACGTCCTTGCCTACGATCCCGGCGTCGGCGACGCCCAGTTCGACGTAGACGGGGACGTCGGCATTGCGCATCTCGATCACGGCGAACTCGTCGGCGTGGTGGCGGAGCGCCCTCGGGTCGGCGGAGAGCTCCAGCGCGATGCCGGCGGCCCTCAGCCGGGTCAGGCTCTCCTCCAATACCCTCCCCTTGGGCAGCGCCAGAGTCAGGCTCGGCTTCACCGGTCCCCCTCGAGGATCGCGTTGAGCTCGTCCAGCATCCCGCGCTCGCCGGCGAGTGGCAGCAGCTCGTGGGCCAGCAGGTAGTGCGCCCCCAGCTCCTCGGCCTCGCGCCTCGCCGCATCGGGGTCGCTCTCGAGAGCTCGGACTACCTCGATGCCGGCCTTCCGGAGCAACCGGGCTCCGGCGTCGTCGAGGCTCACCACCAGCGGAGGAGCGGGTTCTCCCGGTTCCGGCAGGGCGGTAAGCAGGCGCTCGAGGCCGAGCGAGAAGCCGGCCGCCGCAGGCAGCAGAGCCCCGTCGTAGCGGCCGCCCCCCAGGAGCGGCTGTCCGAAGTCGAAAGTGTAGGCACGGAAGGTCATGCCGGTGTAGTAGGAGAGCCGTCGCGCCATCCCGAGGTCGAGAAGCAGCTCGCTCGGATCCTCGAACTCGGCGACTATCGCCTCGAGTCGCTCCACCTCACGCAACGTCTCGGGCCACGGAGCGAGCTCTCGCGCGCTCGCCAGCACCTCGAGGTCGCCGTAAAGGTCAGGAACTCGGGTGAGCGAGCGCACCATCTGGGAAGGGAGTTCGAGGAGCTCGAGCAGGGAGACGAGGGTCGCCTGATCCTTCCGGTCGATGGCGTCGGCGACCGGTCCACGAGACCGGCCCGGGACGCCCGCCAGGTCGAACAGGGCCCGCACGAATCCCGGATTGCCGACCTCGACTCTGGGGGTGAGACCCACGGTTCGCACCGACTCCCTGGCCAGGTGGATGAGTTCCGCGTCGGCCCTGGCGTTCGAAACGCCGGCCAGTTCGAGGCCCACCTGGGTGAACTCGCGGGTGCGCGCCAGGTCCGGGTCGATGGCGTGCCACACGGTGCCGGCGTACTGAAGCCGTACCGCAGCCTCGCCGGCTGCCGCCCGGGGGAAGTGCGTACCCACGAGGTGGGCCAGAGCGGGCGTGAAGTCGCTGCGCAGGGCAAGCACACCGTTGTCGCGGTCGGATAGTTTGAACGACTGGTTCGCGCGCGGGTGGCTCGGGTCGTAGATCTCCAGAGCCGGCACCTCGACCTGCTGGTAGCCCCAGGCGAGGTAGAGGTTGCGCAACTCCTCGAGCACCCGGTGCCGGAGACCACCCTGGCGCGGCAGGACGAAACGGGTCCCGTCGGGGATGCCGTTCACAGTAGCTTCGTCATCCTCGTAGCCTGCTTCTCCTCATCAGGAGCGGTAGGCCCGCAGTGGATCGTCTGCTTCCGGTTCGGGGCCTCGGGCTCGGCTCTTGTGGGCGCCCTTCGCCTGACCGGGTTCGGTGCTGCCTAGATAGGCGCCCGCGCCGACTAAAAGGTCGAACGCGAGCAAAGCGATGCTGCCTGGCGAGAACGGTCCGTTTATCAGCAGGCTCAGGAGGCGGCCGAGCGCGGCGGCGAGCCAGAGGAAACCTGCGAAGCGGAGCACGCCTCGGGCCCGCGGACGTGCCGACAAGGCCCACAGCATGAATCCGCCCATGGTGAGGAACATCGCTCCGAAGAGGGCGCGGGCTTCGCCCAGGCCGCGCGGTTGGACGATCTCGAGCCCGGTGAGGCGGAGGGTGAGTACGGGATTGAGCAGGCCCAACAGGCCCAGGACCAGAGTGAGGCCGGCTGCGAGGTAGGCGAGTTGGCTTCGTAGCGACATACGCAGCTCCCAGGCGCCGAGGGCGCCATCTTCCTCAGATGCTACCATCCGCCGGCTTCCGGTCTGGGACGGCTCTAACGGCGACCGCCGGCCCCGCCGGCCGAAAGGCAGGGCGAGCCCAGGCGTCAACGTTCGGTGAGCACCAGGTTGTCGCGGTGGATCACTTCGTCGAAGTCCTTGTAGCCGAGGACCTGAGCGATCTCGCCGGTTTGCCGCCCGCGGATCCGTTCGAGGGCATCGGCCCCGTAGTTGCAGAGACCTCGGCCCACAACCCTGTCACCATGACGGATCGCGACCGCGTCCCCGAAGCCGAACTCCCCGCTCACTTTCGTGACGCCCGAGGGCAACAGGCTCCTGCCCGAACGCAGCGCCCTAACCGCACCGTCGTCGACCTCGATCGAACCCCTCTCCGGCTGCTGCGCCAGCCACGCCTTTCGGGCCGGCGCATGTGCACCAGCCAGGAACCTCGTGCCCCTCACCTCGCCGCGGGCGAGCGCCTCGAGCCCCTCGCCACCGCCGCCTATCACCAGGGTCTCGATTCCGGCGCGAGTGGCGATCGACGCCGCCCGCAGTTTGGTGACCATGCCGCCGGTACCTCTGTCGCTGCCCGGCTTGCCGGCCAGGTGAGTTACCGCATCGACATCTTCCACCACATCGAGTCTTCGCGCATCGGGAGATCGCCTAGGGTCGCCCGTGAATAACCCATCGACATCGGTGAGTATCACCAGGACGTCGGCACCCACCAGGTAGGCGGTCCAGGCAGCCAGGGTGTCGTTGTCTCCCAGACGGATCTCGGCCGTGGCCACGCTGTCGTTCTCGTTTATGACCGGGATGACGCCCAGTTTCAGCGACGCCTCCAGGGCATGCTTGGCATTGACGTAACGTTCGCGGTCCTGCACGTCCTCGGCCGTCAGGAGCATCTGGGCTACCGGCGAGGGAGCCAGCGCCCTGGCCCAGTCGAGCATGAGGAGGGCCTGGCCCACCGTCGCAGCTACCTGCTTCTCGGGCAGCGTCAACGGCAGCTTCAGGCCCAGCCGCTCCCGCCCCGCGGCTCCTGCCCCCGAGGAGACGACCACCGGTTTGCAGCCGTGCGCCGAGCAGAGGACCTGGAGACCGCGCCCGAGAGCCCACAGTTTCGGGAGTGAGATGCGTCCGGTATCGTCCGTGAGCGAACTGGTGCCCACCTTTACGACGACTCGGCGCCAGCTGGTTCCGGTGGGCAGACGGCCGGGCTCCGGGACAGGGAACGTGGCGGGCATGGAGACCATGCTACTTTGACGAACTGACTGGAGGTCGCTATGCGGGTAGCAATCGTAGGAGCAACCGGAGCCGTTGGCCAGGAGCTGTTGACGCTGCTGGCGGAGCGGCAGTTCCCGATCGACTCGTTGCGCCTCTACGCATCCGAACGGTCGGCCGGCAGGCGGATGCGGTTCGCGGACGGCGAGGTGACGATCGAGGCGTTGCCCGCGCACGGGAACCTGGAGGCCGACATCGTCTTCTCCTCGGCCGGCGGGAGCATCTCCAAGGAACACGCCTGGAACTGGGCTCGCAACGGAGGCGTGGTGGTGGACAACACCAGCGCCTGGCGCATGGACGATCGCGTTCCGCTGGTAGTGCCCGAGATAAACGGTGAGGCAGCGCTCGAGCACCAGGGGATCATCGCCAACCCGAACTGCTCGACCATCATCGCGCTCATGGCGCTCGCCCCGCTGCACCGCGCCTTCGGCCTCGAACGAGCGACGGTGGCGACTTACCAGGCCGTGTCGGGATCTGGAGCGGCCGGGATAGACGAACTCGACCGGCAGAGCCGCGCCGTGCTGAACGGCGAGGAGGCCCAACCGAGGAAGTTCCGCCACCCGATCGCCTTCAACCTCTTCAGCCACGACAGTGACGTGGGCGAGGACGGCTACAACGTCGAGGAGCGCAAGTTGCTGCTCGAGTCGCGCAAGATCCTGAGTTGTCCCGCTCTGGCGATAAGCGCGACCTGCGTGCGTGTCCCGGTCTTCCGCGCTCACAGCGAGGCGATCCATGCCGAGTTCTCGCGGCCCGTCACGGTGGCAGAGGCGCGTCGCGTGCTGTCGTCCGCGCCCGGAGTGCGGATCGTCGACGAACCCGAAGAGAACCGCTTCCCAATGCCCTCCGAAGCCAGCGGCAAGGACGAGGTGCTGGTGGGCCGACTCCGCGAGGACGCCAGCAGGCCCGGCGCCCTGGCGCTGTTCGTGGCCGGTGACCAGATCCGCAAGGGCGCAGCCTTGAACGCGGTCCAGATCGGCGAGCTCCTGGTAGAGCAGGGCGTTAGCGCCCCCGCCGTTGGCTAGCTACAGCAGCCCGCTGGCTAGCGCGAGCGCCCTCGCGGGCTACCGGTAGCAGGCTGGTCTAGCGCAAGTCCCGCGGACCAGCTACGCTCTTGCCGGAAAAATCGCCCGACAGCGCTAATGTCACGGCCAGCCGATGCGACCGAGACGAGCGTAGACGAGCACCGCGCCCCACTCGCGCACCACCTCGTCCAATGCCGCGAGTGACTCGGCAGGTTGCGGGTCGGGGTTGAGCAGCGGAGGCTCACCGGCGGTACGGTAGTCGACCGGATATGGGGTGAGAGTCCAGCCGAGGTTGCGGAAGGTCGCCAGTGCGCGCGGCATGTGCATCGCGCTGGTGACCAGCAGCCAGGTCTCCCCGGCCCTCGGCCGCAACCGCTCCAGAGCCAGCAGAGCGTCCTCGTAGGTACTGCGCGACTCGCCGATGAACTCTATCTCGCGGCCCCGGTACTCCTCGCCGAAGATCAGACTCGAATCCCGCGGGCTCGCGACGAAATCGCTCTCGATGTCCTCGCGGTAGACGCCTGTGAGCGCCAGCCGAGCGTCCGGGTAACGGCGCGCCAGAGCGGCCGCCGCCATCAGCCTCTCTGCCGACTCGTTCAGGTTGAGTTGACCGCGTTCGCGGCTCGTCCGCCACTCGACCGCCCCGCCAAGCACGAGGATGCCTTCGACCTCCGCCGGCATCGGCTCGGGGCGCTCTACTCGGCGCTCGAGCTCCCAGGCGAGCCGGCCGGCCACGTCGAAGGTGGTGGGCACGGCCACCAGCAGCAGCGCGGCTCCGGCGAACAGAACGGCGAGCCGCTGTGCCCGCACGGCCAGCGCCATCAGCGCGAGCAGCAGGCAGATGGCCATGAGGCTACCGGGCTGGAGCAACCACCAGATATCGAACATCAGCATCTCCGTCGGGGGCGGCGCGGATTCAGGCGGGTCTCGTATACTCGGACGGATATCACGAAACGAACGCCGTCCCGCCCGCATTGTCGGCCGGAAACGGAAGGAGAGCCATGAAACTTGCCATCGTCACCGACTCCACCTGCGACCTGAGCGCCGACGAGCTGTCGAGGCTCGACGTCAGGAGGGTTCCGCTCTACGTGAGCTTCAGGGGGGAGACCTATCGGGACTGGCTCGAGCTCACTCCGAAGGAGATCATCGAGGGCGTTCAGGCGGGGGCCGACCTTCCCACCACCAGCCAGCCCAGCCCACAGGATTTCGAGGCGGCCTACGAGGAGGCGAAAGCGGCCGGGGCCGAGGAGATCCTCTGCATCACGATCAGCTCCGACCTCTCGGGCACTTTCCAGTCGGCCAATCTGGCGAAGGGTTCCGTCGGCATACCGGTCACGCTCTTCGACAGCCGAGCGGCCAGCATCGGCCTGGGCGAGATGGTGAAGAAAGCCGCCGCGCTTCGCGATTCGGGCGCCTCCACCGAAGAGATCGTTCGAGCGCTGGAGTCGATCCGCGACAGCAACATGCCGCTCTTCACCGTCGCTACCCTCGATTTCCTGCAGAAGGGCGGTCGGATCGGACGGGCGGCAGCGCTGATGGGCGGGCTCCTCAACATCAAACCGATCCTGTCGCTCGAGAACGGGAAGATCGTTCCCCTCGGTCGGGCCAGAGGTAACAAGAAGGCGCTGGCCGAGCTCGTCAACCAGGTGCGTAAGCACCGGGAGCGCTTCCCGGGGAAGCTCGTCGTCAACTTCCTGCACGTGCAGGATCCGGAGGCCGCCGAGCAGGTGCGGGCGGCGCTCGAGCGCGAAGGGATCAGGTACGAGGGGGGTCAGGTCTACGAGATCGGCGCCGTCGTCGCCTCCCACGTGGGTCCGGGGACCTACGGACTCTACATGCACGCCGAGCCGGCCGAGCGCTGAACCGGCCGGCCGGCCGCGCCTTCAGAAGTCGATGTAGTTCTCGATCACCTCGACGGTCAGGGTGATGGCCAAAGCCGCGAAGTCGGTCCGGACGGAGAGGGTGACGTCGACCATGTTCTCCTCGCCTTCGGTGATGGTCCGGAGCATGCGGCGGAACTCCTCGCCGGCCACCGTGAACGTAAGGGCGCGGGCGGCGGCCTCCGGGTCGGAGAAGACGTAGTTGCACCCCTCCCCGCAATCGGTCGAGCGCTTCAGCTCGAGGGGCCCGAAGTCGACGGTCGCGCTCACCGGCTCCGGCGCTCCGGACCGGTCCGACACCGTGAAGCCGAGGGTCCCGCTCAGCGCGATCGTGTCGGGAAGAGGGGTCAGAGGGGCATCGACCCATACCCCGTTGCGGAAGCCTTGGACGCTGCGGAACGAGCGGGGGGCGATGGGGAACGACGGACGCTTGATATCGGCGAAGGCCTGAGACGGGGCCTCTACCGTAGCCTCGGTGGTGCGGTTGAGCGGTACCGTCAGCGTTCGCTCGGTGAACCCCAGAGCGTCCCGTCCTATCGCGATGGGCGGGATCAGTGCGCAGCCGCCCAGGAGCAGGGGCAGGAGGGCGGTGGCGATGGCGACGGCGAATCGTACTCTCTTCATCTCTCCACTCCGATGGTCATGTCGGCCGGGGCCACTTACTGGCTCACGGCGGCCTGTACTCGGGGCGACCAGCTGATATCACCGGAACCCTAACGGCTCGCCCCCGGGAACTCTCGTCACGGGCCTACTCTTGGCCCGCACGTGCCCATCCTCGCGCGTCGGGACCCCGCTGGCGCGAATAGATTTCACTCATGCTCGCACACGCCACTTCAGCGGCGCTCCAAGGCATCGACGCGTTCGAGGTGCGGGTGGAGGCAAACATCGCCAACGGCCTGCCGCACCTGCAGATCGTGGGGCTCCCGGGCGCGGCCGTTCAGGAGTCCCGAGAGCGGGTGCGGGCAGCTCTGCAGAACGCCGGCCTGCCCTTCCCCATGCGCCGCGTCGTGATCAACCTGGCGCCGGCCGATGTACGCAAGGAGGGCCCCGCATTCGACCTGCCGATGGCGCTCGTCCTGCTGCTGGCCCAGCGCGCCCTCCCACCCGACTCGCTGGCCGGCACCATCACCATCGGCGAACTGGCCCTCGACGGCGTGTTGCGGCCCGTCAGAGGGGCGGTGAGCATAGCCATCCTGGCGAATCAGTCGCACGCCAGGCGCATCATCGTGCCGCCGGCCAATGCCGGGGAAGTAGCCGCAGTGTGCGATGCCGAGGTGGTAGCACCGAGGACGCTGGCGCACGCCGTCTCGTTCCTGCGCGGGAACGGCGCTCTAAGCAGGATCCTCCCGCCGCCACCGGAACGCGCTCCCCCGGGGCCCGACCTGGTCGATGTGAAGGGCCAGTTGGGGGCCAAGAGGGCGCTTGAGGTGGCCGCCGCCGGAGGTCACAACCTCCTGATGACCGGTCCTCCCGGCGCCGGCAAGACGATGCTCGCCACACGCCTACCGGGCCTGCTTCCCGACCTGACGCGCGCGGAGTCGATAGAGACGACCAGGATCCACTCGGCGGCCGGGCTACCGGCAACTGGGCTCCTGTCCCGACCGCCCTTCCGGCGACCTCACCACACCGTCTCGTACGCCGGGCTCATCGGAGGCGGGGCGACCCCGAGGCCCGGCGAGGTGAGCCTGGCCCAGAACGGCGTCCTCTTCCTCGATGAATTCGGAGAGTTCAACCGCGCCGCGCTCGAGACGTTGCGACAACCGCTGGAGGACGGACTCGTGACCATCAGCCGCGCTCGCGGCAGCCTCACCTTCCCTGCCCGCTTCCTCCTCGTGGCCAGCCGCAATCCGTGCCCATGGTGAATTTAGCAGGGTCAAAGTCAACGTGGATGCTCGCCCAGCGCTCTTCCCTGTTCTTGATGCGATGATCGACGAATATTCCCAGCCCGAGTTCGTGCATGATCGCGTTCACCGATTTCCAATCGTCGCCCTTCAGTGACTCCTTCAGTGTCTCCAGCCTTCCCATAAGGCCCTCGACGTGCTCCTCGGCTCTACTGACAATTCCGTCCTCGACGAGGGCGTTGTAATCGGGCTCCTCCTCCAGCTTGGGGTCGACTTGCAACTCCACCGGCTCCACCCCGAGTCGGTCAAGCGCAGCTCTTCCGGTTCGCTGCTTCGCTTGTACCTCGCCAATCTCCTGCTCCAACTCCGAGCGCTGCTGATCGAGCCGGGTCAGTCGGTCGTTTAGGACCGAAAGGACGCTTTCAAACTGATCCGGTTCTAAGCTGGCGAAGTTCCTGGCTATCTTGTCTTGCTCTTCCACTAGTAACGACAACTGTTCTTCCAACTGATCAAGTTGGCTCGTGGCTCGGGTGTCACGAAGGACCAGGGCGATCAGCTCGTTTCGCAGCCGGTTCTCGAAGTCGCCATCTTCTTCGTAGAAGACCGTGCGCTCTAGCCACTCCAGCACGGCATCGCGAATCTTGCCATCACTGACGCTGTATTTGCAGACTGAGAACCTTGTCGGCCTGCGCAGGTACTTATAGGTGCTCAGGCGCCGATATGAGGCGCAGGAGAGGATGTGCTGACGCCTACCGTTGGTTTCCTTTACGCTGCTTGGTCCAACGTATGCGCCGCAGCCGGAGCAACGGATGAGCTTACGGAACGGTGAAGGGTCGCGAGCCCGGCCGAGAACTCGAACCTCTAATGCGGCCTGGACTTGTTCACGGGTAAGAATGGCTGGGTACTTGTACGTAACTACATGAGGCTTGCCGCGCACATGAATCCGGCGCTCGAACGGCTCACCCGCATACATCATTCCGTGGTCGAGGATTCGGTTGACAGTCGAGGCTGCCCATCCTTCGCCGGTTCGAGTCCTCGGCTCGAAACCATCAGCGTTCAACCTCTTAGTGATCTGATAGTAGGGCTGTCCGGCAGCGGTAAGCCGATATATCAGCTTCACCGCCTCGGCTTGGTGGTCAAGGATGCCAGGCATCTTTACCTTGATGCCGTCTATCAACTTCGGTTCAAGTTGATAGCCGAAAATGGTCTTTACGACCCAGCCGCCCTTTTGCAGGATGGCGGCGGTGGCGTCTGCTGAGCGCCTGAGCGTCTTCCTGCGTTCGTGCTCGGCGAATGCGTTGTAGAAGATCGTCTCGTCGAGGAAGTCTTCGAGAGACTTGAACTCAGAGCGCATGTCGGCGACTGCAACAGTGCCCCCGCGCTTGAAGATGTCTTCGAGAATCGCCTCCAGTGCCTTTCGCTCTCTGGCGATTCGGTCGACGGTACTAAAGAGAACGACATCCACATCGCGAGCTTCTATGGCCTCGCGTATCTGGGTTAGTCCTGGTCGCTCTGAGGTGGTCCCGGAGATGTTGTCATAGACCGGCTCAGCAGCCTCCTCCCATCCCTGAGAGTCGGCGTACCGACGGCATTGATCGGTTTGAACGGCCGGAGAAGTGTTGTCCCTCTGATCTACTGTCGAGTTTCGGGTGTAGACGATGTAGCGACCCGGCATGGGGGGATTCTATGGTTAATAGGGCAACCAAAACCGTGATCGTCGACCGGTTGACAGGATGAAGCTAGGCAAAGGTGTGGACCAGTGGTTTCAATCCTGGCGAAACAGGCTTTCCCAGAAGTCGAAGACTTCCAGGACCCCGCCGAGGATGAGGCCAAAGAAGAGTCCGGGGAAGCCGTGGCCAGCTATGATTCCGATCACCCCGCCAAGCAGTGCGATTGCGATAATTCTGGCGTCTCGCTTGTGCAGCATCCGGTTCCCTCCTACTCCGACTTGCGCTAGCCGTGCTCCTGATCGTCAGGTACCGCCGTCAGCTTGAGATGCAGCGCCTTGAATATCTTCTCCCAGCCCTCCGCGAGGTTTCCACTCCGGCCCCGCAGCAGTTCGCTTACATGTTGGGGAGACAAGCCTGTTAGATCAGCCAAGTCTTTTTGCTGAAGGTCTCGACGAGCAAGCTCGACCCGGACAGCCCTTCGAATATCGTCGTTCACGCACATGACAGTAACAAGCATACACTGTTAAACCTTCATTCTTCGTGTCGTATACGCTCTTGCTTCGCTGTTATACGCTCCGCCTCCGGTCGACATGCTAAAATGAATCGTCGAAAACTAGCGAAAGGGGGAGGGTATGCCACGCTTTAGGGTTGAGGTCAGGCGCCGGAAATCACCGCCCGAGGAAGCTCTAATCATGCGCGTTACGGTTGGTAGCCAGGCAGAGGCGGAATGGCTCGCTGGTCAGCTTACAGATGAGGACTCGACGGCCCGCGTGACCGGCGAAGACTCCTATGGCACTCACTCGCCAGGACAGCAGGAAAAGAGCTAGTCGAGGCAAAACGAGTCGGCGCTACTTGGGATGACATCATCTAGGCAACCTAGGCCACTGCCTAGATGATGTCTTTAAGCTCGACGAGAAGCGAACAAACTTGGAGAACGGCACGTTTGACATTTTCGCGACCGCAACGACCGTGAGAAGGAGGGTAGGAGATGCCAAGTTCGACAGAATCAAAGGGGAACGGAAGCCTCAACGACACAGGCTTCGCCCACGCCGTTGACGCCTTGCTGTGGATAAGCCCGTCAGGTGACGACTTGGATAACTCGGCCAACTATAAGGCAGTCGCGTGGTCGTTGGAGGAGCGTAAGTTGGCTGTCGAAAAGCTGCGTGATCTGGTGAGTGGTGTTCTACCCTCCGGCACATGGCGAACACACCCAGAACTCGCGGCGCCGTTGCTCGAAGCGCACTTGTTCTTGGATTGGCTCAACGGAGACGGCGACAGCTTGGGTAAGTTGTTCGCCGACGAGGAAGGACATTTGGGGGAAAGCTAGGGCACCTAAAATGGTGCAGCCTACGTCACTTCTCGACGTAGATCACGACCATGTGATCTACGTACGTAACGTCGAATGACTTTCCGTGCAAGGTGTACCGCTTGAACCATGTTCCGGCGCCGTCAGTCTCCCAGGCGGTAACAATCTTGAAGAATGACGATTCGTGTTGATCGAGAACTAGATCCCACCAGGGCTGGAAGTATGGGAATTCAGGTAGCGCACGGCCGCATACCCATGCTTGGTGGCTCGGGGGGTTCTGAGGGCACTCGATCTCTCGAACATCCAAAGTCTCGGACATTATGCTGGCAAGCTCTTCTCCCGGCGTCTGCGCTATCGCCAATGATGCCAGCGTCAGTACAGCTATGACCCATGCCTTTTTCATGTTGCCCCCAACCACTCTCGCCGGTCAGTGTTCCCTGTTGGTACCTTCGATCATATGGGAGTGCTCCCATCCGGTACTAGGCATTTGCCCAGGGAGACGGCCCCGCCACTTGTCGACCGGTCTATCGTCTCCTTGGCGCTCATCGCCTAGCCTCGCTCGCTTTGAACGGCCGGGCGAGGCATTTTTCCATATGGTCGTAACCAGCCAGGCTTATACTGAGCCACTACAGATATCGAAGAGCTACAGGGGGGGCATGAGGGAAACCGATGCCCAAAACGCTCTACTACGGCGACAACCTAGATATACTGCGCGAATCAATTTCGGATGAGAGCGTCGATCTCATCTACTTGGACCCACCATTCAACAGCGCCGCCGACTACAACGTCATCTTTCGGGAACATCTCGAACAGGGGCCACAAGCTCAGATTACGGCGTTCGAGGACACTTGGCAGTGGTCTGAATCGTCAGCTCGCGCTCTCGACGAGTTGGTTAATGTCCACGGTGCGCTAGCCGAGTTCATGGATTTCACTGTGCGTCGACTCGGGCACAACGCACTTAGCGCCTACCTCGCAATGATGGCGATTCGGCTTGTGGAGCTTCACCGCGTACTCAAGCCAACCGGCTCTCTGTTCCTCCACTGCGACCCGACGGCCAGCCACTACCTGAAGGTTGTCCTCGATATCCTCTTCGTTCCAACCAACTTTCGTAGCGAAATCATTTGGCGCCGACATGGAGCGCATAACGACGCTAGCCGCAACCTCGCGTCGGTTCACGATGTAATCCTCTACTATGCCAAGCGCCCCGCCGCAACCTTTAATCGTCTCTACACAGCCCACGACCCGGAGTACATCGAGAGGGCCTACCGCCACTTCGATGATCGTGGCAGGTATCGAGTTCAAAATCTTGCTAGCCCAAACCCGCGTCCAAACCTTACTTATGACTACACAGCGCTGAATGGGCTCACGTACAAGCCGCATCCTAACGGCTGGAAGTACACACCAGAACGCCTGCGGAATCTGGATGAAGAGGGCCGCCTGCACTACCCGAATAAGCCTGATGGCCGACTCGCACTGAAGAACTACCTCGGGGAGATGACGGGACCGGCGCTCTCTAATCTGTGGACAGATATTGGTGGGCTAAGCGGGTCACATGCTGAACGCTTGGGGTATCCGACGCAGAAGCCAGTAGCACTGTTAGAGCGAATAGTCGAGATGGCGTCAAACCCAGGTGACATTGTGCTGGACCCGTTTTGCGGTTGCGGTACAGCGATAAGTGCTGCCGAGAAGTTTGGGCGACAGTGGGTAGGCATAGATGTCACCCACCTCGCCGTGAGCCTCATACAAGCACGACTTCGCCAGGACTTCGGTTTGGAATCGGGAGAGGACTATGCCCTCGAAGGCACTCCTTCCGATGTTGAAAGCGCTCGGTACCTCTTCGAGCAAAAGGAGGATGGCCCTTACCAGTTTCAATTCTGGGCTGTCGGCCTCATCGGGGCGCAACCGTTCGGCGCCGGTGCCTCTGGGAAGAAGGGAAAGAAGGGCCGCGACTCCGGCATCGACGGAGTCCTCTACTTCCGCACTCCGGGCGGTGAGAAGCTGGAGAAGGTCATCGTCAGCGTCAAGGGCGGCAAGAGCCTGAATCCAGGCATGATTCGAGACCTGGAGAGCGTTGTGCGCCGCGAGAAGGCGGCCATGGGCGTCTTCCTAACCCTAGAGGAGCCTACACAGGGGATGCGCCAGGAGGCTGCGAAGCACGGTCTCTACCATCACGAGGACGAGAGCTATCCGGTGATGCAGATACTTACGGTGGCCGACCTTCTCAACGGCAAGCGCCCGGCGATTCCTCGTGGCGCCGCGAACGTCAGCCTTGACCGCAAGGAAGTGAAGACGATCAAGTCAGACAAGCGGTCAAAGTCCATGAATCCGCTCTTCGGAAAACCTGTCAGCGAGTCGGACTAGCTGTAGGTGAGTATGAAAGTGCACACCAAACTCTCACCTGCTCTGCTGCTAGATGAGGTTTACAGCCGTTGCAACTGAACTCAGAGTCACTCAATACCTCTGCTCTTCCTAACTGGTTCGCCTATTTCGCGCAGACGTATGGTGACGCCGCGAGCGTTGTCGGTCTCGTACTATCAATCGGCGGTCTAGCGGCGACTATTGTGGTCGCACTTAGGGCTCGAAGTGCAGCCATACAGGCGCGAGATGCTGCCTTGGCAGCTCAAGGCAAAATTCTTCAATTCGATGCTATAGCCGAGGTGGTCGCAGCCGTGAGTATGCTTGAGCAAGCAAAGAATCTTCATCGACTTGGAGCCTGGAGTTCTGTAATCTACTACTACTCCGCAGCTCGGCAATCACTTGCCAGGGTAAGGGCAGCTCCGCTTTCCGAGGCGCAACAGGCTGCCATAACGGGCATAATCACTACTCTCCGCAACTTTGAACACAGGGTGGAGAAAGGTCCTAGCGAGGGACTGACCGAGAAGCTGGCTGACTTGAATCGAGTCATTGCACGCGAAATCGACAAACTCACCGCACTACAGCAGGAGATGAGGCAGGCAGGCATCGAGTCATATTTGCCAGGGGCCGAAAGGGGAGCCAATGGATAAGGCCATATTGTTGATTCGGCACCTTGTGGAAAAAACAGGGACTAGCGCAATTCAATGGGAGGAAACAGAGAGCGAAGGTGAATTCCAGGCATCATTTTCGAGCGCATATTCGGTCCGGATAGAGACGAGAGAGAGTCTGTCTGCCGAGGATACCGTCGACTATGTTGTCAGTATCTTCAACGCCGATGGAAAGCTGGTTGAGGAGCTGTCAGACGTCGACGTTGCTTCTGCCTATCAGAGAGCGTACAACGCTAGCGCATTCGAGGGAATGCGCGCAATGTACGAGGCCGCGCGACGGCAGGCGATGGGAGTCGACGAAGCACTTGACGCTCTAATTAGTGACCTATCAAAGTTCGAAAATAGCAAGACGTCGGGACCGGATACAGATGTGGAGTTTCCACCCGAGGAAGATCTGCCATTTTGACGAGTTGCGGAGGGAAGCACTTTGCAACAACGACTTCCTGAATCCCAGACGAAGGTGAAATTACCTTTATCGCTTAGAACCTTGGCGTGGAGGTTGCTCGCCCTTGGTGCGGTACTTCTTCTCCTTGCAATTCTTCTTCGATACTTCGCTGGCTTCGACGAGTTCGTTGCCGAAATCGTGTTGTCTGTTGCTACCATCGCGCTAGGCTTCGGCGTTGCTCTGCTCTTTGTCGACCCTATTGCTCGGCAGGCACTAGATCAGGCAGAGCAGGAGCACTGGGCCGGAGCATCCAACAAAATTCGCGCATCGCTCCAGGCTTCCGCTAAGACAACTGCTTCGCAAGGGGTTCTATTTTTGTACGGAGGACTTGAGGTTCTAGGCCAATTGCCATTAGAGTCACCAGACGCGAAGAACATTCTCTACTACAAAACCCAATCAGACCCAGTCGTGTTCGTAGAAGTGGCCAACGAGATGATCGAGTCCTTTGAGAAGGAATTGAACAAGAACGAGCTCCAGCCTGCCGAGCTTTCAGAGTGGTATACCTTAGAGCGGGTTCAGCCCATTCTTAAGACTGCTAGGCAACTTCAAGCCTCTTTGGACCTTTTGTCGTCTACGCCTAGCACTAGCCCAAAACTGTTTGAGGCCAAGTCGCGACTTAGCGAGGGCTTGAATTGGTTCGAGAATGCAGAGAACTTACAGAGCCTAAAGAACAGTCCAGTTTCTACTGAGCACGCACATAGTCTTCAGGCTTTGAGCGTCGTTAAAGGGTTAAAGGAGATCGTCGCGGTGTCCCTTGACTTGTACGTCTCGTTATCCGTTCAGTCGAGCACTGTGTAGCGAAGCTCGCGACAGACTACCGCCTGTCATTGATCAAAATATTGAGTTGCGGGGCCAGGGAGAATATATCCCGTGGGCCTCCTGCGAGAGCCTCGTCGCCGACTGTTTGAGGGGGGACCCCAGATAAAAGCCGGGGGGTCCGTCTAGGTCGTCTTCGGAGGGGTCCCCGCCCGATCACTGCCGACCTGCCGCCGTCGCCTCCAGCTTGGGAGGGGTATGGGACCCAAATGCCGGGGAGGGGCCGCCGGGAGCCGCCTGGCACGGCGACGTGCCACATTAGTCTGGACAGACTGATTCAAGCCAGTCCAGGACTGTACTGCTACTGGTTACGTCGGGATGGTAGCGATTCATCGTCAAGGTCCCGTAGAAATTTCCGTCAGCATCCACAATTACGGGAGGATCACTCGCATAAGGGTTACAAGCGCTATCCGAGGAGTATTTAGAACCGTAGTCGCCGTAGGGATTGAAGATCGACGTTGAAGAATACTGACTCCCATGGTCTCCGTAGCGATTATGGACAGAGTCGCTGTCGTACTCACTGCACGTCAGGCAACCCAAAAAGACATCATGTCTGTCACCGCCGAATAGCAGCAAGTCGGACTGCGCGTATGCGAAGGAACAAAATCCTACGAGGAGCAGCGTGAAGAGAATCGAGCGCTCGATCATGCCTAACCCGCCCTTCCAACGACGCATCTCCCGCTACCAAGTATTGCGTTAATGAATTGTACTCCATCAGAAATGATGTAACCGCCAGTTCAAGCTGGGTGGATTTTGGGCTCTCGCAGGGGGCCCCGGCCCATCCTGCTGGGACTCCGGTCGTTCGCCTTCGACTTGGGTGGGTTACTGAGTCTAGCCCCCCAGGGGGTACCCCAGGGACCGTCTGGCACGGGGCAAGTGGTGGAATCATAATATTTGTTATGTTTCCGCGCGGTGCCGGTGATGCTCGATATGCCTCTCCCTGCCGCTGAAGCCGGGTCAGCTCCCCCGAGAAGTTGACACCGGCGGCGGCGGCCGGAACCGGCGCCCAGGTGATCGACCGGAGGCTGGCCATGACCTTGCTCATTCCCCGATTGCTCATTGGGCTCGCTGCTCAGGGCGCCGCTCGGCGTCGCTGTAGCCCAGTTCGTAAATGGCCCAGCGTTTGATGGCGAAGCTGTGGCCCCAGTACGCCGGAAAGTCGTGCAGTAGTTGAGTGATCAGCAGGCGCTCACGGCGCCGCATCCGAAGGGTGGTCGGGAAGGCTGGCTCAGGCATCCATACTCCTTCTTTGTCGGTTCGACAGGGGTGGGCGCCCGGAAGGGCGGCGGGCGCCCAGGTGAACGACTACAGGCTCTCCAGTGTGTCTGCCAGCGACGGCTCCCGGCTCGCTTGCTCCATGAAACCCTTCTCCAGGGTGTTAGGGGCCGGGAAGTGACCGGCGAACGCCGAAGATAGGCCATAAGCACTTTTCTTGCTCATGTCCTGTATGAGCCAATAGGTGATCTGAAGGGCGTGAGCCCATGCCTGGGGCGGATCGTCGTGCCGGTTTCGACTGATCGGCATAAGTAGGCTGAAGTCGCCCAATGGCTTCGGGCGTTCGACGCCGAGTTCCACCTGGCACCGGTGGTACTCGGTGGCCAGCTTGCCCAGTTCCTCATGTCGGGCGAGGACCCGCTTGGCTGCTCTCTGGAGGACCTTCTCCACCTTCAACAGTTCATCGCGGATAGCGTCGTCGAGCGGCTGGGCCTCGGCGCGTATCTCATCCATTCTGGCGCGGGCCTTTTCCTGGCTGTTCCGGTCCAGCTCGGTTTTCTGCCGGGCGCGGAGGTCTTCGAGGCGCGTCCTGGCCTCCTCTAGCAGGTTCTCGGCGGCGGTTAGCTGGGCGCGGAGGGTGATGCGCTGGCCGACAGATTCCGGCTCCTCCTGGCGCAGCTCTTCGACCTGCGCCTCCAGCTCTTTGATATCTTCTCTGGCCTCGTGTATCTCAGTGATGAACGTCATTTCGGCTCCGTTTCTCCCCCTCGCGTGAAGGGGGCTTGTGGCTTAGGGGTCTCTTACTCTGCCGAGGGCTCACGGCGGCGCCCGACAGTCGGTGCCGTGAGCGACCACGGATGATCTGAAGCCTGTGCTGTACGGACGGCGGCAGTATTGGCGGGGATGAAGCCTAGGCAAACACCTACTATGGGAACCGTGCATGTATCCCGATGGACTGTGTATGGCGGTGCGTGCTCCATGGCATGGGCCTAGGTAGGGGATGGTTAGAAGCCGGCAAGTCGACGGGTTGACAGTCAATGGGCCTTTAGCGGTCCAAATCGTCGGAGTTTGCCCCTGCTTAAGTGCTTTAGCGGGAGGATGAAACGCCCATCCCATGGGCGCGGCAGGTACCCCGTTCTCCTGATCGACGTTTCCGTTGTTGTCCTCGGAGAATTGCTGCGACTCCTCGATGTGTGCCGGGCGCTCGCCATCTTTGCCGAAAGGTGGCTGCTCCTTCGGTTGATGCCGTGTGAGCGAGGTGGAGTGCGGCGCCGTACCAAGGTAGAAGTCGATGTACTCGGCGTCAGACAAGAGGCTGTCGAGATCATTGGAGTAATCCAGGTGGCCCAGCTCGTCCTCAACCGAGTAGGGGGCGCCGTACATCTCGACCAAGTCGGCTTCGGCGAAAGCACGTTCTTCCTGGTCTTCTGGGCAGAGAACGTCGAGGGAGGTGGCGAATAGATTGGGGCGGTCGATTTCGGCGCCTTCGTACTCGACGGCTGGAGGCGGGGGCGCACCCGTGGCGCTGTGACTATCCCCCACTCCGTAGCTGTTGGCCATTCGACCCGGCGCCAGTGTCCTTCCTCCAGGGGAAAGAGCGCCGCTGCTGTCTCGCTTTTCAATAACCGTTTCAATAACCGTACCCTCCACGTTGTCGACCCGTAGATCCCCAGCCCAGGTATTAGTTCTATGGTTGGTACGAACTGACAAATGACCTGCTCGCGGGTCGACACCGGGGTTGCTAGGCTGTATCTCCTTGCCGGGTTGGTACGGCTTGTAGAGGCGTTCCTGGTTGGGTTTCCATTGATGGGCCAGTTGCAGGACGTCGACTGCGTACCACTTAGTACGCCAACGCGGCCTGTGGTTGTCTCGGAGCAGCAGCCCTCTCTCGACAAGGTTCTTGAAGGCGGTTCGCACGTTTCTGGTTGAGAGACCCGGCAATTGTGCTACCCAGCGCTCTATCGAGCCTGTAGTCCACCATCTACCCTCGTGGTAGTAACCCCACCTCT